>NZ_JAUFQR010000001.1:3695114-4003040 GCF_030409875.1 Chryseobacterium tructae
GTTCGTTATATCTCCTGCCGGATCCAGGTAAAATGTAAGACCTGTAATATTGCCTGCAGCATTCGTATTGATTTCTTGTTTCTTAAAGATTTGTTGAGAGTAGGAATACTCCCAATAGCTGTCAACCGGAACTTTCCCGACAGTAGTGCTTCCCTGTCCTAAGTAATTTGAGCACTTAAAATCACGCTCATCATCGACAAGCACATAAGTAAGATTTTCTTCATATACAATTTTTTTAAGGTGTTAATACATTTGCCAAATTAATAATAATTTTAACACAACATTAAAAAAATATTAAAAAAAGCAGTAACTATTAAGTTACTGCTTTAAATTATTATATTAATCGGTTTTACCTCTTAATAACTTTAATAGTTTGTTTCGATCCATCTTTCATATGAAGTACCACCAGATACATCCCTTGTTTAAGGTCTGATAACTGAAGGACTGAAGAAGGAGTTTCAATAGTTTTCAATACTCTACCTGACACATCTATGATCTGAACAACTTTTACTTTAGAAACATCTGTAATATTCAGAGTATCAGAGAATGGGTTAGGATAAACTTTGATTTCATTCTTAACCGTTGCTACTTCAGAAGTAGAAAGGTTTCCAGCCTGATACACAAAGTCATCAATCAATACACTATTAGAAGGAACTCCCGTATGTCTTAATACCAGTTTATTAACCCCAGCAGGAACTCCTGTAATATTTAAAGAATAATTATCAATGACAGAAGTACTTGATGCAGTATAGGTATCCAATACTACAAATGTAGAAGTATCTGTAGGGTTCGTTAAATACCCAATCTGAACAACTCCACCAGCAGTAAGATTAGCTCTTCCTTTAAAGCTGAGTGTTGCATTGTTAGAATCCAACCCTACAAGCTCAGGCGTTGAGACCATAGCTATACTTGTATTACTACTGCTATAAATATATAGAGCATTAGGAGCACTTGCAACAGTTGTTGAATAAGCATATACTTTCACATTAGAAACAGCATTTCCTATGCTAGTCCAGCATGTAGGAAGAGCATCAACAGGAATTGTATCAAAGTTTGAGAATACACTTGTAATGGAGCACATGCTGTAGCAAATGTTGCTGCCTGTGACCAAATACTCTTATTGGTAGCACTGCATGCTGAGCGAACCCATACATAATAAGCGGTACCAGGGCTAAGACCATTTAAAACAGTACTTGTAGTAGTACTTGTTCCTGATATAGCGACATTAGCAGTAGGCACTGTATTATTGGTAGAATAATAGTACTCATATCCATTAGCAGGTAATGAAGCAGGAGCATTCCAAGATAGATCAGAGGTAGTACCAGTAACATTTGCAACCACTGGAGAATCTGGTTCCATACATGTTGGTGTAGGTTCTACGATGAAATCATCAAGATGGAAATAAATATCAGGCGAAGTAGAACTTGTAGTGGCTACAAAAGCCACTTTAATAGTACCAGAATATGCTGAAAGATCAATAGTTTCTGTTTGACCTATATTAGAATAGGTTCCGGCACCTGTATACGTTTTTATAGCATTAGTATTGCTCCAGGTAGTTCCTCCATCTGTAGAAATAATTACTCTAACCTGGTGTGTTCCTAATGTCGACTGAGCTGTGGTACCTGAATAACTTGTAACAGCCATTCTATATCTAATTCTGTTAGCTCCAGGAGTTGCTCCAAGATTGATTGGTTGAGAAATTAACCAATCACCAGTACTTGTTCCGTATAAATTTAATTTTACGGCCGTATTAGTGCCTGTATTAGCAAAACCTGGTGCAGCTGTCCATTTACTGCTTCCATATGTTAAAGTAGAATTAGCAGTCACATCCCCTTTAGCAGTAGACCAGCATGTTGGAGTCAATGTACTGAACCCTTGTGAAATAGTTGGTATATTTTCAGCGCCGCAAACCGTTGTAAAGTTACGCTCAGTACATGAAGCAGAAGTACTTGTCGGGGTATAGGCGTTTACTGTATAATAATATTTTGTAGTATAATTAAGTGCAGCAGAAAGGGTATATGAGGTAATATTTCCAACATCCACATTATTCATCACGTCAGTTCCACCAGCTGTTGTTCCGATAGATACCTTATACCCTGTTGCATCCGTTACAGCAGTCCATGTGATGGTTGGTGTAAGAGAGACTCCTGATGCCCCTGATGCAGGTAACGTCACTGAAGGACAACCAATATTTTTTGTAGTAAATGATACTTCTGTACATCCACTTGCTGTTCCGGTACTGTTTGCAGGCAATATGGTTGCGTAATAAGTCGTACCATATAATAACTGGCTAGCTGCAGGGATAGTATAAGTAAGTACATTTCCAACATCTACCCCAGCGATCACATTGGATCCACCTGGTGTAGTTCCCACCTTTAACTTATATGATGCTGCATTAGGCGAAGCATCCCATTTAAAACTTGGAGTAACTGCTACTCCTGTTGATGCATTGGCAGGAGCCGTAATAGGAGAACAATCAGGAACAACTGCCACAGCAGAAACTTTAATATTATCCACATAGATATCATCACTTCCGTTATCTCCTTTCGCTAAAAACCTTATGATAGCATTAGGGCTGGAAGATGCTAAATTCACATAGTTTGTGACCCATGGTGCCGTTGATGAAGTAACTCCAAATGGCGCCCCAATATCGGTAAAGGTCGTTCCATTATCTGTTGAAATTTGTATTTTCAAAACATCTGTTCCGGATGGATTTGCATAGTCAAAACTTAGAATCCTATCTCCTGAACCCGACGATAGATTAATATACAAGTCCATATACCCTGAAGCATATTGACCGTTATAAGAATGGAATCTTGCCGTAGGAGCTACTGCAGATCCTCCAATTGCTACAGACCCACTGGTACTCGTCCATCCTGAAGTAGATGTAAATCCACTGCTTGAAATATCACTTTGCCTCCAGGAATTATCACCTCTTGACGGCCATGTTCTCCAATAATTAGCATTAGGCAAATCTAAGGTAGAATTACCATTTTCCCATGTACTGAAAGTTTCAGTAAAAGGCAAAGTGGCAAAGGTATTAGGCGCAGATTGCCATGTTCCCGGAGTAAAAGTAAGGGTTAATCCTGAAGCAGGAACCGTTGTTCCATTACTCGTCCCTAAAGTTAAGCTGGAAGTAATGGAAGTGCCCACAGCGGGTGTCGCCCAATTTGTTCCGGTAAAATTATTAATATCTGACCCTTCAGATCCTCTTATCCCTACCTGTCCAGAAAGTGTAGAACTTCCGGAAACACAGTTCCCATAGACGATAGCTACCGCTCCTGTGGTAAGATTCAACTGAATCTGAAAATTCAAAAGTTGAGCAGCAGATCCTGAATTCCCCTGCAAATCGGTAAATTGTACAATAAATTTATTACCTACTGTTTCATATGCAATTTCAGAAGTTGACGTATTTGCATTTCTTAAATTTACTGAAAACCCAGCAAAAGCAGCCTCATGAGTAGTGGGAGAATTATCCGTAGATAATGAGCTATACGTTGTATTAGTTGTTGCCGACCCCAATGTAACAAAACCATTATTGCTGATATAAACAGAATTATAATTCTGGTTATTATATCTAAAAACGGAAGGTAAAGGAATCGCTCCCGATACTAAATCCGTAGCCAGTGTAGCACCCGATTGCCATACAGTTCTACTTGCAGATAATGGGGCATACGTTTCGGAGGATTGGGTAACTCCATATCCGTTATTCGTGTTAGGGGTTGCCATTTGTGGTGGCCCTACTTGTGCGGACACGCAATAATAGAAAGCGGTCAGGCACGTGAGTAAAATTCTCTTCATAAATTAGTAATAATAGTTAGGGCGATAAATTTAAAAAATATTTAACTAAATATCATAAAATATTAAAAAACATTATCTAGTGAATTAAAAATAACATTTATTTTTAAATAAAATTAAACAATTATTTAAATTTAACATTTATTCATCAATCATTTATTAAAAATATAAAACACTAATTATCAATAAATTAAAAACAAAATAGCATAAATTCCTATTAGCGAAAAAGCTCAAACTTAACATAAAATAATATTTTCGTATAAGTCAAATAATATCAGTTATTTAATCTATTTAAACAAAAAAAGTGGCCAAAAGCCACTTTTCAATTTCTTGTATTTTTAGTTTTAGTTCAAATAGAACTCATATTTATTAAGTAATTGTATCTCCTTGATCAAATCTCCATTCAAATCTACAGAATGCTTCATAGACTGAACTTCAATATGAGAATCATCATCAATATTCTTGATAAAGAATTTTAGTTTCTGATTTCCTTTGTTCCGATCCAATACTGTTCTAAAGAAATCCAGATCCTCAGGCCTTACATCCATCACATCCATCACCAGGGAAATACTCTTCGCAAACCTTTCAAATGCCTCTTGAAGTTCAATCACATCATTTACGTTCACAAAGACTCTACCATCTTTTACCTGAGCAAATTTTATTTTAAAAATAACAAATCTTTGTACCTCAAGCTTCTCTTTTAATTTCATATAATCCCTATCCCCTAGCCTGAAGGAGTATGAGCCGGAATAATCTTCTAATGTCACAAAAGCAACTTTTTCACCACTTCTGAAACCATCCTGAACCCTATATTCCGTAATTAAACCCGCTACAGTATACTCTTTTCCGCCACCGCCATTTTCTCTTTCTTTCTGAAGTGTTTTCCAATCTTTCTTTTTTTCTTCAAATAATTCATCTTGCTTATTGGCAAAAGCCTGCTCTTTGTAAGCATCTACCTCATCAAGATTTAAGAATAAGAAATTTCCTTTCGGCTCTGCCTTTTTGGTGGTTTCTTCTATCACAACTTCATCTCCTACAGACAATTCATCAGAGACAATTTCAGTAAGATCGGTAGCCTCATCCGGCGAATCCTGCTCAAGAACAGGGGCTTCGTCAGTAACTATTTTCTCCTCTTCTTCTTTTTCCAGAACTGATTTCTTGGAAAGTCTTCCCTGCATAAACTGGAATTGATATTTAAACTCATCCAATGGATGGGCAGAAAGATAGAATCCGATAGTTTCTTTTTCCTTATTCAGCTTATGCATATTAGGCCATTCAGGGCAAGGAGGTAATTTAGGCTGCTCAATTTGAACCTCATCAGCAAAATCTGCAAACAAGGAATGCTCCATTTCATTTTTACTTTCCTGGAAACTTTGTCCGTATCTGATCAACCTTTCCAGATTGGTTCTTCCTGCCATATCAATATCAAAATACTGACCTCTGTGGAAAGCATCAAGTTCATCAAAAGCTCCGGCAACCACTAAACTTTCCGCTACCCTTTTATTCATTTGGGAAGGCATTATTCTTTCAAAAAAATCATAGATATTTTTAAACCTTCCGTTTTCTCTTTCTCTGGTAATCGCTTCACTTGGTCCTTCTCCAATTCCCTTAATAGCACCCAGACCAAAACGGATCTGACCTTTTTCGTTTACAGAGAATTTATATTGAGATTCATTCACATCCGGTCCCAAAACATCAACTCCCATACTTTTACAATCCTCCATGAACATGGTAATTGAATCGGTATTGTTAATGTTATTACTCATTACACTCGCCATATATTCAGCAGGATAATTTGCTTTTAAAAAGGCTGTTTGATAGGCAATAAAAGCATAACAGGTCGAGTGAGATTTATTGAAGGCATATTCTGCAAAGGCTTTCCAGTCATTCCAGATCTTTTCTAATCTTTCTTCGTTTAGATTATTTTTTCTACCTCCTTCAATGAACTTAGGGTACATTTTGTTAAGAACATCGATCTGCTTCTTACCCATTGCTTTTCTCAGCGTATCTGCTTCACCTTTCGTAAAGTTCGCCAACTTCTGAGAAAGAAGCATCACCTGCTCCTGATATACGGTAATCCCGTAGGTTTCCTTTAAATATTCTTCCGTTTCCGGCAAATCATACACAATCTCTTCAATACCATGCTTTCTATTGATAAAGTTTGGGATATATTTAATGGGTCCCGGACGATAAAGAGCATTCATGGCAATAAGATCGGCAAAAACAGTAGGTTTAAGCTCCCTCATGTATTTTTGCATCCCGGGACTTTCATATTGGAAAATCCCAACTGTTCTTCCTTCTTTAAATAACTGATACGTCTTAGTATCATCCAGTGGAATAAGATCCGGATCTATATCTAATCCATATCGTGCTTTCACTAATTTTAAGGCATCTTTAATGATCGTCAGTGTCCTAAGACCCAGGAAGTCCATTTTCAGAAGACCTGCACTTTCTGCCACCGAGTTATCAAACTGAGACACCAAAATATCAGCATCTTTAGCAGCAATTGTCACCGGAACCAAATTACTTACATCTTCCGGAGTAATAATTACACCACAAGCGTGAATACCAGTATTCCTGATACATCCTTCCATCTTTTTAGCACTTGCCAAAACTCCATGACGGGAATCATCAGGACTCTCCAGAACATATCTCATTTCATCAACAAGCATTTGTTCTTCCGGTTTCAGTTTATCATATTTTGCTAATGCTTTCGCAATATTCATCCCTGGTGTAGAAGGAATAAGTTTAGCAATATTATTCGTATCAGGAATCGGAACATCCAAAACCCTTCCAGCATCTTTGATCGCCGATTTTCCACCAAGTACAGAATATGTGATAATCTGTGCTACCTGAGTTTTACCGTACTTTTCAACTACCCATTTGATAATTTTATCTCTTCCTTCATCATCAAAGTCAATATCAATATCGGGCATCGAAACCCTTTCCGGATTCAGAAATCTCTCAAAAAGGAGGTCATATTTAATAGGGTCTACGTTGGTAATTCCAATACAATAAGCAACAGCAGAACCTGCCGCGGAACCTCTTCCAGGGCCTACCCAAACGCCCATATTTCTAGCTTCATTGCAAAAATCCTGTACAATCAGGAAGTATCCCGGATATCCGGTGTTAGCAATTACCTCGAGTTCAAAATCAAGTCTTTCTTTAATTTCAGCAGTAATTCCCGTATCCTCGTATCTTCTTCTCGCTCCTTCATAAGTAAGATGGGTAAGATAAGCCATCTCCCCTCTTTTTCCGCCATCTACCTCATCTTCTGCATGGATAAATTCTTCAGGAATATCAAATTTTGGAAGAAGAACATCTCTTTTTAAGGTATAAGGTTTAAATTTTGCAAAAAACTCTTCATACGCTTCAAACGCATCCGGATAAGCAAGAAAGGTCGCTTTTATTTCATCAGAGTTCTTCATATAGTACTCTCTTGTTCCCAATCCTCTTCTCTTACCAAATCCCTTTCCAACAGGTGTTGTCAGCTTTTCTCCGTCTTTGATGCAGCTTACAATATCCTGAATATTAGCATCATCTTTATTGGTATAAAAAGTTTCATTTTGTGCTAAAATTTTAACGCTATATTTATCAGCCAGATATAAAAGAACCTCATTTAAGTGCTCTTCTTCAGGTAAATTATGGTTTTGAAGCTGAACATAAAAGTCTTCGCCAAAAGTTTCACTCCACCATTTGAAAAGTTCCTCTCCTTTCTGTTCCCCGGTATTTAAAATTGCATCAGGGATATCTCCCATAATTCCGGAAGTCAGGGCAATAATACCCTCTTTATATTCAGCAATTAATTCACGACTGATCCTTGGAACTCCAAAATAGAAACCTTTTAAGAAACCGATACTTGAAAGTTTTGCTAAGTTTTTATATCCGTTAAAATCTTTTGCCAACAGCACCACTTGGGTTCTCCTATCCGGATCATCTTTGGTAAACTGCTTTTGCTCGTAGCGTTCTGAAATATAAAATTCACATCCGACAACAGGGATCAATGGTTCAGAAACCGGTTCCGCTTCATTAAATTCAGTTCCATTTTCTTCTGCCTCCTGTTTTTTAGCCAGATATTCTTTATGTTTTTTAGCCCTGTCTCCATTTGCGCCTTCCACTGCAGAAACAAACTTAAAAGCTCCCATCATATTTCCAAGGTCCACCATTCCGACTGCCGGAAAGTTTTCATCTGAAGCTTTTTTAATTAAGTCATTAATGCTGGTAGTAGCCGTAAGGGTAGAAAAAACACTGTGATTATCAAAATTGAAATATTTTCCTAAATCAATTTCCTCAATACTTCCGAAATCCTGCTGCTTCTTCTTATTATGAAAATCTGCAACCTGTCTTCTTATAACAATATTGAAAGGCTTAATCGGATCAGGATAAAGGCTCTTGAAATAAGCCAACTGATCTTCTGAAATTTTTAATGTTTCAGCAGGAACAACTCCAATCCTTATCATTTCAAAGAATGCTCTGGCTGTCGCATTCACGTCGGCAGCAGCATTATGGGCTTCATCAAATTTATTCCCATATAACTTTTCATAAAGTTCTTCCAGTTTCGGAGATTTATATCGGCCACCTCGACCTCCTCCAAGCTGACAGTAGTCTGTTCCCAGAATCATTGTATCAGCCTTGGGCTTTTCCTGAAGGTTGTCTTTTATATTTTTTCTATAAAATTCCGCTCCCACAATATTGTAATCAAATTCAACATTGTGTCCGGAAACTACTCTTATCTTTTCAAGAACCTTAGAAAACTCTTCTAAGATCTCCTGCAGGTCGCGTCCTTCTTCATGAGCTATTTTCGTGGTGATCCCGTGAATCCTCGCCGCATTAAAGGGAATATCGTACCCTTCAGGTTTTATTATATAATCCTGATTTTCAATTAAATTACCATCATCATCATGCACCTGCCATGCAATCTGTACCATTCTTGGCCAGTTATCTGAATCTGAAAGGGGTGCATTGAAATTTTTTGGTAAACCTGTTGTTTCTGTGTCAAAAATTAAATACATATAATTTTCTAACTTTTTTATAAAAAAGAGAATGTAAAGTTACTTCATTTTTTCCAATTATTCATTTGAAAAAGTAGTTAAAGACTCATTATATTCTCTAAGAAAAATCAAAAAAAACACCCGTATTGAACAATATTTTCTATTGATTTTGGTCAAACATCTATTTTAAGTCAAATTTTATTAAAAAATAGGACTTAATTACCTTTTCCAGACCTACTCACTCTCTCAACTTGAATGAAAATAAAACTATTAAAATTTAAAACAATTTAATATTTTAAATCAAAAACAAATAAAAATACAAAAATTAATGCAAAAAACAAAATTATAAACACTAAAAAAGGAATAAAAATACAATATTCATATATTTGAAAAAACACAACAACTCTTAAACATTTATCAAATATTATGAAGAAAATCTTTATTTCGATCAGCATCTTGACTATTTCATTAGCAGGTGCGCAAAAAAAGAATGAGTCTCTGAAAAGAGAATTTGAAAAACAAAGATCAGAAGACGTTCGAAAATTTGAAGCTTATGTTGCTAAAAATTTTGGATCAAACAGAAATCAGGAAGCTTCAAAAGAAATTGAAGAACAAAGAGCTAGCCTGGCTGGCTTTACAGATGGCAATAAGCCCTATTTCTACACAATTCATGACCTGGATCAGGTCAAAAACTCCAATTCCGACTTTCTTCAAGGAGGTAATATTACCGGATTAACAGGTTCCTTTAATGGCGAAAATATCAAATTCACCATTTTTGATGGCAGCACTGTGTCCAGTACAGCAAGGGTATTTGCGGCGCATGTTTTATTCGATAATGCCACCAACAGAATTACCAATAAAGAGGATTCCACTCTTGATTATGGAAACCACGCTACTGCCGTAGCTAGTTTTATTGGAGCAAAAAACCATCCATTTACTTTAACTTTTACCAACGGATCGACCAGACAGGTTAATTTCAGAGGAATTGCCCCCAACTGCACTATTGATGCGTACTCCTTTGGCACCACAACACTTCCAGGAGAAACAGCCTCAAGTAATGTATTTCAGAAAATTTTAAAAGCAGCTCCTAACATTTCTAATCATTCTTACGGAATCAATGCAGGCTGGGATATTCAGCAAATCAATAATGAAAATGCATGGGTCTGGAAGGGGTCTTTTACGCCTTCAGCAACATCTTATGACATGCAGGGCTCCTATGTCATCAATGATAGACTTTATGATCTACTTGTTTATAGCGACCCTTCATATATTATTGTAAAATCTGCAGGAAATTCATTCGGAATGGGAAGTCCTAATTATTCTACCTCCGCTGCTAGTTTTAAAAAATATTACAAAAACGCTTCAGGAAACTGGACTGAATTTGCTGCAACAGACACGCCTGCTCCCTCCAACTGCGCACAAGGTTATGATTGTATCTCACCGGGATCGGTAGCTAAAAATATCATTTCAGTAGCTGCTACAGATAGAATTACAACAAATGATGCCAGATACACAACCTCTTCAGATGTAGTTCATTCAAGCTATAGCAGTGCCGGCCCGAGAGATGATGGAGGAATAAAACCTGATATTACAGCCGTAGGAACTGATGTTGCAAGCGCATCTACTGATAATAATTCAACAGGTGGCAGCAAAGCATCTGTTGGAAGCGGTACTTCTTATTCCGCTCCAATTGTTACAGGAATCATTGGACTTTGGACACAGATCAATAAGCAATTATTTGCGGGAAGCTTGTTAAATGCAGCATCTGCAAAAACCCTAACGATTCATTCTGCCTTAGAAGCAGGCAATATAGGTCCGGATCCACAATTTGGCTGGGGATTTATTAACGCTAAAAAAGGAGCAGAGCTTCTTGTAGGAAAATCTAACAATACAGTTATTTTTAATGATGAAACATTAACAAGCGGGACTCCAAACCGCAAAACAGTCATTGCATCTGGAAGTGAACCTTTAAAGGTAACCATTTCCTGGGTTGATCCTGAATACTCAAATGTTGATAATGATACTCCTTTAGCAACTTTGTATAATAACAGAGTATCCAAACTAGTGAATGATTTGGATTTAAGAATCACTGACATCACAACAAACACAGTGTATCTACCTTGGAAACTAGATCCTACCAACCCTATGACAGCAACAAAAGGAGATAATACTGTAGATAATGTAGAACAAGTAATAGTAGATGCCCCAGTTGCAGGAAGAACATACAAAATAGAAATTACAAACAAAGGTACTTTAAAAAATAGCGATGCTGAAAATGCACCTCAAAATTATTCTGTTATAGTGACCGGATATAGCGAAGTATTAGGAACCAAGGAATCTAAAGCGGGAATTTTAAACAGCCTTTCTGTTGCACCTTCTGTTACAAAAGATGTAACAAACATTCTAAAAGCGCCTATAAAATCTACCTTCTCTGTTTATGATATGTCCGGTAAAAAATTACGCACCGGCACGATCAATAGCGACAAGGAATCCATTGATTTATCGACTTATACAAAAGGAATTTACATCATCGAAGTTAAAACAGACAAAGACGTTATTTCTAAAAAAATAATTAAAGAATAATCAGTAAAATCACTTTTTTTTTGCAAAATACTAACAGTTGTTAGTATTTTGTTTTTTTTATATATATTTGTCTCCTATGGAAAATGCACTTCACGAAAAAGTTTCTCAGGATATTTTACTTAAAGCGTATCATCACATGATGCTTGCTAAGGCTATGGCAGATATTTATGAGGAAAACAGAAATATTTGTAAATATGTTCATAGTACTTCAAGAGGCCACGAAGCCATCCAGTTAGCAACCGCTTATCAATTAAAAAAAGAAGACTGGGTTTCTCCTTATTACAGAGACGAAAGTATTCTTTTAGGAATCGGTTTTGAACCTTACCAACTGATGCTTCAATTACTGGCTAAAGCTGACGATCCTTTTTCAGGAGGTAGATCTTATTACTCACACCCTTCAAGCAGAGATGAAAACAAACCAAAGATCATCCACCAAAGTTCTGCTACCGGAATGCAAACCATCCCTACAACCGGGGTTGCACAGGGATTAAAATATATTCAGGATTTCAATCTTCAAGAGTTTGAAAACAATCCTGTTGTAGTTTGTAGTCTTGGCGACAATTCTGTAACAGAAGGTGAAGTAAGTGAGGCATTACAATTTGCAGCATTACACCAGCTTCCGATCATCTTCCTGGTTCAGGATAATGAATGGGGAATTTCTGTTACCAAAGAAGAAGCCAGAACCTGTGATGCCTACGATTTTGTAGCAGGATTTACAGGATTAAGCAGAATGAGAGTTGATGGAACTGATTTCGTAGAGAGCTTCGAGGCCATGAAAAAAGCCGTAGATTTTGTAAGAACAGAGAGAAAACCTTTAGTAGTCTGTGCAAAAACAGTATTAATTGGTCACCACACTTCAGGAGTAAGAAGAGAATTCTATAGAGACGAAGAAGATTTAACGAAACATAGAGCTAAAGATCCGGGAGAAATCCTTAGAAAACACTTACTGGAAACGGGTACAGATGAGGATCTTTTAAAACAAATCACCAAAAAGACACGCCTGGAAGCGGAAGAAGCTTTTGAAAAAGCTAAAAATGCAGAAGATCCAAAGCCTGAAACGGTGATGCAACACGTATTTGCCCCGACTCCAATTACGGAAGAAACAGGAACTCGTGAACCTGCCAACGGAGAAAAGATTGTCATGGTTGATGCAGCCATTCATGCCATACAAGAATTGATGTGGAAACATCCGGAAGCTCTTCTCTACGGACAAGATGTAGGAGAGAGAATCGGTGGAGTTTTCCGTGAAACAGTAACCCTTGGAAAAAAATTCGGGAGTAAAAGAGTTTTCAATACAGCTATTCAGGAAGCTTATATTATCGGTTCCACTACAGGGATGAGTGCTGTAGGCCTAAAACCAATTGTTGAAGTTCAGTTTGCTGATTATATTTACCCTGGAATCAACCAACTGATCACAGAAATTTCAAAATCTAACTATTTAAGTGGTGGAAAATTCCCGGTAAGCAATATTATCCGAGTACCTATTGGAGCTTACGGCGGCGGCGGTCCATACCATAGTGGCAGCGTTGAAAGCATCCTTGCTAATATTAAAGGAATAAAAATAGCATATCCAAGTAATGCAGCAGATTTCAAAGGATTATTAAAGGCTGCTTATTACGATCCGAATCCAGTAGTCATGTTGGAACACAAAGGGTTGTATTGGAGTAAAGTTCCTGGAACTGAAGATGCTAAAACCATTGAGCCTGCTGAGGATTACGTTCTTCCATTCGGAAAAGGCAAAGTAGTGATTGAAGCCGATCAAAATGAAATGGAAAAAGGCAGAACATTATTAGTAGTAACTTACGGAATGGGTGTTTACTGGGCTAAAGAAGCAGTGAAGAACTTTAACGGAAGAGTTGAAGTCATTGATTTAAGAACATTAATCCCTCTGGATGAAGAACTTGTGTTGAAAGAGTAAAAGCCCATGGAAAGTGTATCGTTCTTACGGAAGAACAGCTTAACAATTCTTTTGCAGAAGCATTTGCACACCGTATTGCTAAAAACTGTTTCAAATATCTGGATGCTCCGGTAGAAACCATGGGATCTTTAGATGTACCTGCAGTTCCTATCAATCTGGTACTGGAAAAAGAAATGCTGCCCAATGCAGAAAAGCTTTCCAAAAAGATCGAAGAAATGTTACAATATTAAATCAATATAAAATAAGACCTCTAAAAAAAATTAGAGGTTTTTTTATGCATTTTTTTTACTACTTTTATTTAAGATTATCAAACTCAATCCGAGAACATTATCATCAAACAGAAACTGAAATTAAATTTATAACAGGCATTCCCTTACTAAACACTTAAAAAGTTTGGTACTTATTTTGTCTGTACACGCAAAACACATTCCTCTTTATGATCACTACTAAATACGTCAATTATAAACAAGTTCTCAATCTATCCGGAGTACATCTTATTTTAATATCAATTTGGTGCACCTTGATTGCTGTTCTGTTTTATTTTTTCAACTGGCATTGGATGTCTATTCCGTGGGTACCAGTTGCCTTGATTGGTACAGCAGAAGCATTCCTTGTGGGATTCAAGAACAACCAGGCTTATGACCGACTTTGGGAAGCCCGAAAAATCTGGGGTGGAATCGTAAACTCCAGCCGTTCATTTGCGGCTATGGTACAGGCGTTTGACACAAAAAATGAAGAAATAGGTGTTTTTGATCTTGAAGATCGAAAGAAAAAAATTATCTATCGTCATATTGCATGGTTATACACATTCCGTGAACAGCTTTTGGTACCAACAGAATGGGAACACATCAGCAGTGATAATAATAAATTCGGAAATATTAACCTTAGGAGAAACAGATTGATCAAAGCGGGCTTTCCGGATTATGGAAGAGCTCCTATTTTCTTACATAAATATCTTTCCGAAGAAGAATATGAATTAAAAAGCGAATATAAAAACTTTGCCACCTATTTGATTTCTCAACAGGCAAAAGATATCAACGAACTAAAAAACATGAATGCCATCACAGATTTCAACCAGACACAGTTACAAAACAGTCTGAACGAATTTTATGGTTTTCAGGGGCAGGCAGAAAGAATCAAAAAATTCCCTTCCCCAAGACAATTTGCCAGTACAGCGTTTGTCTTTAATATTCTGTTCATCACCTTACTCCCTCTTGGATTAGTGAATGAATTTGCAAAATTAGGAGACTGGGGAATCTGGACATCTATTCCTTTCTGTATCATCATTGGTTGGGTCTACATCATCATGGAGCTTGTAGGTGACTATTCGGAAAATCCTTTTGCAGGATTAATGTTTGATGTTCCCATGCTTTCCATCTGTAGAACCATTGAAATTGACCTTCTTCAAATGGTAGGAGAAACAGAATTACCGGATCCGATCGCTTCTAAAAAAGGAGTCTTAGTTTAAGTAGAAAATTCAAATAGTAATTTTCGTCACTATAATTTTCACAAAACAATTGCTGTGGTATTTTTCACCTCAGAAATCATAAATGAGCTGTGCGTGCTTGCGATGTGTTGAATCGTCGTAAGCTTCGTCAGCATAAAGTTTCGGTAATCTTCAATATTCTTTACTCCTATTTTGAGAATATAATCATAATCTCCGCTTACATGGAAACATTCTGTAACCTCCAGAAGATTCATCACTTCTTTTTCAAACTGGAGAACAAACTCTTTCTTGTGCTGTGTTAATTTTATATGGCACAACACAATAAATTCACGGTTGATCTTTTTCCTGTCCAATAATGCCACATATTTTGAAATAATACCTCCGTTTTCCAACTTTTTAATCCGTTCATATACAGCTGTAACCGACAATCCAAGCTTACCAGACAACGCTTTGGTGGTTTGTTTGCAGTCTTCCTGTAAAAACAGCAACAATTTTTTATCAGTTTCGTCAAGTTCCATAGATAAATTTTTGGTGAAAATTTAATATTTCCGAAGATAGCAATTATATTTTCTAAATAAACAACATTTTCCAGTTTTATATTCTATAAATTCAAATTTATATTGTAATAATTAGGAAAATGATGCAAATTAGGCCAGTAAAATAAAAACAATGCTTATGGAAAACTTTAATGCAGCCAACGAGATCCAGGATCTTCAGTATTTTGGCGAATTCGGAGGAGTAAACCCTTCTATTTCTGACAGCTCTACCTATACTTTCCTTTCTGCAAAGACTATGTTTGATACTTTTGAAGGGAATGCAGAAGGATGTTATCTATATTCCAGACATTCATCTCCCATGAATCTTTATCTGGCGCAAGCGCTGGCCAAAATGGAAAATACAGAATCTGCTAACGTTACAGCATCCGGAATGGGAGCCATTACTTCTGTTTTGATGCAGGTATGCAAAAGTGGAGACCATATTATTTCAAGCAGAACTATTTATGGAGGAACGTATGCCTTTCTTAAAAACTTTTTACCACAATTCAATGTAGCAACCACTTTCGTTGATATCAATAATTTTGATTCAATAGAAAATGCAATCACACCTAATACAAAAGTAATCTATTGTGAAAGTGTAAGCAATCCGTTACTTGAAGTAGCTGACCTTAGAAAGCTTTCTGAAATTTGTAAAAAACACAATTTAAAACTGATTGTAGACAATACATTTTCTCCTCTTTCCATCTCGCCTCAATTATTCGGTGCAGATGTTGTGATCCACAGCTTAACTAAATTTATCAATGGAAGCAGTGATACTGTTGGTGGCGTATATTGTGGTACCCAGGCCTTCATTGACGATACTAAAAATGTAAATTCCGGAGCATGTATGCTTTTGGGACCTACTATGGACAGCTTAAGAGCATCAAGCATCCTTAAAAACCTCAGAACCCTTCATATCAGAATAAAACAACATAGCCACAACGCTATGTATCTTGCCGAAAGATTTGAACAAGATGGTTTAAAAGTATCCTATCCAGGATTGCCTTCCCATAAAAATCATGAGCTGATGAAGAGCATGATTGATGATGAATATGGATTCGGAGGACTATTAACTCTGGATGCAGGAACTACAGAAAAAGCCAATGAATTGATGGAAATGATGCAAACAGAAAATCTTGGATACCTTGCTGTAAGCTTAGGATTCTACAAAACATTGTTCTCCTGCTCAGGAAAATCTACATCATCTGAAATCCCTGAAGAAGAACGTGCTTCAATTGGTATTTCCGATGGATTAATCAGATTCTCAATTGGCTTAGATCACGATATCAAAAGAACTTATCATAAAATGAAAGAATGTATGCTGAAAGTAGGCATTCTTACCCATGAAAACATCTCTATATCCTAAATTTTATTGTACAAAAGAAGGCTGTCTCCAATGAAACAGCCTTCTTTATTTTTTATTCAAAAATTCCATTATTTTAATTACAAACCAAATCTGTGAGATGTAGGATCAGCCGGATAAAATTATATGTTTTTAAGTTTTGGCTAAAGCCAATGGAATTTTATTTTTATAGTAAATGTGCTAAAGCCCATTTCTACTGAATATTTTCCCTCATTAGTTTACCATTAAATCAACGAGAGAAATATCTACCTTAATCAGCTTTATCGGAGATAAATCTCGCACCTTACAACATAAAGCGTAAAAAATCTTCGCGTTTTCCAACAAAAAAAATCGAAAGATACCACGGAACAGACAGCTAATTATTTCTTATGATAATGATGCGGAAATGCATCCTCCGGTTTCATTCTGAAAATATTCAGCAGAACCCAGGATTTTAAGAATCCATATCCGTAAGAAAACATCTGAATATAAGTAGAAATGACCGCCATTCCGGCAATACTTATATTTTTAGTTAACAATAAAGCGTGGAAAAACACCAAAAATGTATATAATCCATAGAAAGCAAGAATAAATCCTTTTCCCAACATAAAATATTCAATAAACCCCATAAGGTATCCCAACATAAATAAGGTAGGAAATGCAAAGGATATTTTCACATAATTCGGATGTCTTTGATTAAGGATCGGTCTTGCACAGCCAAATTGATACACCTGCTTAGAAAACTTACCAAGGTCTACTCTGCGCTTGTGATATACTGCAATATCATCAAAAAAAGCCGTTGTAAATCCGTTCTCCCAAAGTGTCATCGATAAATCCGGATCCTCTCCTATTCTCATTTCGGAAAAGCCTCCTACTTTTTTAAAGGCCGTTTTTTTCACCCCCATATTAAAACTTCTGGGCTGAAATTTTGAAACGGCTTTTTTACTTCCTCTAATTCCTCCGGTCGTAAAAACAGAAGTCATAGAATACGAAATCGCTTTTTGCATCAGATTAAAACCTTTATGAGCTTTATCTGCACCTCCAAAAGCATCACAAGGAATGGTCAGGATATCTTTTTTGATATGTTCAATATAATCTTTTTCAACAATCACATCACTGTCTACAAACACGAGCCATTCATTAGCGGCTCTTTCTGATCCATAATTTCTTGTAAGCCCTGGCCCTGAATTGTCTTTTCTGAAATATTTAATATCCAGAATCTCTTCAAAATTCTTGATCGTAGGTTTCAGATCAATGATTGAACCATCATCAACGATAATAATCTCAAACTCTTTATCAGTCTGTTGGGTCAAAGAAGTCAGCAACTCGAAAAGTTCATCCTTTCGGTTGTAAATAGCAACAATAATAGAAATACTAGGTTTCAAATTGAAAATTTTTCAAAATTACTTATTCGGGGAGGAAACCACAAACAGTTTAACAGCTTATTGGGAGAATTAATCTTAATAATCTTAAATAAACACTCCAGATTTATAGTAAACACACATCACCAAAGCAATAAAAAATGCGATTACAGAACAGCTAAAAAAAAGCAGCTTGAAAATGCTTTTGAAATAATAAAGCTCCAGAAGATTCAGAAGAAAAAATAATACACCCGAAATCGCTACTCCTATTATTGTAGATACAATCAAAGCTGATGTTTGATCTCCTACAGGCAATGGCTTATGAAAAACAACAAAAAAGAGAAAGACAGACGCAAGAATAAATCCTGCGCTGACCTTCTCTGTAAAATATTTATCTTTTTTCTTATCCTTTTTTCGAGCACGAGCTTCAGAATCTTTCACTGGCTCAGTTGCCACAATAGAAGCCGCATCTGCTAATAGCCCTAAAATCTCAAGAATATTCCAAGACATAGTTAAAGTTAGCTTTAAGATTTATCCTCTAATTTATGAATCTTCTTCGTTCCTTCATACATTTCGTACTGTAAAAATCTCGTTTCCAGCTTTCCGTTGAAAAGTTTGATCTTTCTTGAAGGACGTAACCCAATTTTCTTCACTGCCTCAAGGTCAGATGAAATCAGCCAAGCAAGGGTATTCGGATAATTCGTCTTAAAGGTATCCCCTATTTTTTTATAGAAATCATCATCATTAATCGAGATTCTCTCATCATAAGGAGGATTAAATACCATTAATAATGGGAAAAGTTCTTTCTTAGAATCAAAGAAATTCTGTTTTTTGATCTCGATCACATCCTCCATTTCTGCGGCTTCTACATTCATTCTGGCAGCATTCAGCATTCTGGCATCAATATCATACCCTACAATCTTCCCATCAAATTGTCTCACTCTGTTAACTCTGAATTCTTTGATTTTCGAGAATAAATCAGCATCATAGTTTTTCCAGTTCTGGAATCCGAATCTTTTTCTGAAAATCTGAGCCGGAAGATCCATGGCAATCATCACTGCTTCAATCAATAATGTTCCCGAACCACACATGGGATCTAGGAAATTACCTTTTCCGTCCCAGCCTGCCAATTGCAGCATTCCACTAGCCAAAACCTCATTGATTGGAGCTTCACCCTGCTCTCTTCTATATCCTCTTTTGAATAAAGCATCACCAGAAGAGTCCATAGAAATCATCACCAATTCTCTATCAATATGAAGATGGAACTTAATATCCGGATTTCTGGTTTCTACATTCGGACGTCTTTTAAATTTATCCTGAAAATAATCTACAATAGCATCCTTCATTTTTAAGGTTACAAATTGAGAATGTTTGAAGGTTTCAGAGTTTACCGTTGAATCAATCGAGAAAGACTGATCTACATCCATAAATTCCGCCCAATCAAATTTGAACAGCCTATCATAAAACTGATGCTGGTTAAAAGCTTTGAACTCATGAATCGGCACTAATATTTTTAACGCTGTTCTTGCAGAATAATTGATTTTATAAAGAAAACCAAGATCTCCTTCACAATTCACTGCTCTGTTTTTAATTTCAACCTTTCTCCCGCCTAATTTCTTGATCTCTTCTGCCAGAATTTGTTCTAATCCGAAGAATGTTTTGATCTGTATTGGTAGATTTTCTATATCCATAATTTTGAATTAAAAGTTTTAAAGCATTAATAATTAAAAGATTAACCATCCAATTCATTGGTCAATTGAATTTTTCAATCTTTCCATGTTGTAAAATACTTTGCTTTTAAGACCACAAATTTAGTTATTTTTGCATTATGGAATGGTTTGAATCTTGGTTTGATACCCCTTATTATCATTTGTTGTATAGCAACAGAGACTATACTGAAGCTGAAAACTTCATCACAAAACTTACTGCGGATCTACAGCTTCCGCCTCAATCTAAGATCATTGATCTTGCCTGCGGAAAAGGAAGACACTCTGTTTTCCTCAATAAATTAGGCTATGATGTTTTAGGTCTGGATCTTTCAAGACAAAGTATTGAATCTGATAAACAATATGAAAATCAAACCCTGATTTTCCAGGTTCACGATATGCGAAACCCAATTGATGCAGATCCGATGGATGCTGTTTTCAATTTATTTACAAGTTTTGGATATTTTGATAATGAAAATGACGACAAAAAGGTTTTCCAATCTGTATACAATGCATTGAAACCCGGTGGATATTTCGTTTTAGATTATCTGAACGAAGAATATGTCAGAAATACCATGGTTCCGGAAACGTTAATTACCCGTGGTGATATTGATTTTAAGATTTTGAAAAAGATTGAAGGCAGACACATTATTAAAGATATCCGTTTTGAAACAGAAGGAAAATCTTTTCATTTCTTTGAAAAAGTAAAACTTCATACGCTGGAAGCCATCCATGCTTATGCCTCTGATTGTGGCTTTGAAAGAATAAAAATATGGGGAGATTATCAACTGAACGAATTTAACAAAGAAACTTCCCCACGTTGTATCAATTTATTTAAGAAAAAATAATGGTAACAGTACTTTTACTGATTTTAAGTGTAGTAACAGGAGTCTATCTGGGAAAACACTTTGGTAAAAAGGAAAAACTGGCTAAAAACCTACTGATATTAAGTGCAGGTTTCCTGATTACAATTTGTCTGAATGAAGTATTTCCTCAGGTCTATACTTCTTCAACAGGCAGCAGCCTGGGAATATTTGTCATCGCAGGAGTTCTTCTGCAAATGATCCTGGAGGCTCTTACCAAAGGTTTCGAACACGGACACTTCCACCATCATGGTGAACATAATATTCTTCCAATGGCTTTAATGGTAGGGTTATTCATCCACGCCTTTATTGAAGGAATCCCATTGGCTAATGAAGAACATGAATTATCTCCCTATCTTTTAGGGATTGTATTTCATAACCTTCCTATTTCATTTATTCTGGGAGCATTTTTATTCAATAGAAAAGGAGAATCAAAAAGTTCTTCATCTTATCCGTCATTACTGATCGTAGCCTTATTTGCATTAGCATCACCTATGGGAATGTTATTGGGAAATTATTTTAATCCTAACCTGCAGCCTTATTTTCTGGCGATTGTAGGAGGAATCTTTTTACACATTTCATCCGTGATTATTTTTGAAAGCAATAAGAACCACAATATTGACTGGGTGAAAATAGGACTTGTTGTATTAGGAGTTTCTTTAGCTCTGGTTATGCACCTTTTCCATCATCATTAAAAATAAAAATATTTAAACATAAAAAAGCTCTGGACTACAAAATCCAGAGCTTTTATTTTTATTTCCTTATATCGATTGAAAATTAGAATTTCCAACCCACAGTAAGGAAGAAATTATTTCTGCTATTTTTAACTTCACTTACAGCATAAGCGTCATTCTCATAGATAGACTTAGAACCTGTTGAATAATAAGCACTATCATAATCATTTCCAATAAGTCCTCTTACAGAAGGACTACTATACTTGGAAGTTATATTCTGATAAGATGCATCAACATAAAATGCTTTGAAATCATATCCAATACCGAATGAAACTAAATTTCTATCGCTCAGCATCAGATTACTATATGATTGATCTCCTACATTACCTGCATTATCAAATCGGGTAATGGTAAGAGCATCTAGAGGATTGGATAAATAAGAATATCCACCTCTTAATCTAAATTGCTGAACTCTATATTCTGCTCCTACTCTTACTTCCGACATGTTCTTATAATTCTCTTTAAAGAATGAATTAAGATCACGTTCTATGTTACCATATACTTTATAATCAGGTTTTGTAAGCCCTAATGTATAGTCTACGTTCAATGAGAAGTTTTTATTGGCTACAAATGCAGCACTCACAGTTGCTTTAAGTGGAGAAGTAAATTTTCTATTTTCTGATCCTATCCCATTTCCATAGTCCGGATTATTATAGAAGCTAAAATCACGATCTATACTCCAGAATGTAGGGGTTTCAAGGGTTGCTCCTACTCTGAAATTAGGACTTAATTTTCCAATTACCCCTAATGATGCAGAGAAACCTGAAGCTCTTTCCCAATAAGGACTATCCTGTTTGTGAAAGTAATCAACACTATTATTATTAGCCATTCTAAATGCCAATTGGTCAGTCTGATCAACTGAAGCATTGAAAAAGTTCAATCCTGCTCCAATGTAGAAATTATGATTATAATTGGCACCTACACCAAAACTCATCTTTGATAAATTCCCAGATCTGTAATATTGATGTCCTGCTAGTGTTGCATTTCCATCTGGTAACTTAGCTGTAATATTTGCATTTCCCGGAGATTCTACAACATTATCAAGAGACTGATTAGAAAAATTAACCCCAACATTAATAAACTTCCATGCGGATTTAGTCAATAATGGAAAAGCAATGATTCCACCTGCATTTCCTAAATCACCTCTCGTTTTGCTGTAATCTACTGTGGAGCCTCCTAAAGAAGTACTGTTCTTATTACCCATGATAGATAAAGTTGCCGAAGCTTCTCCCGAAATAGCAACTCCCAGACCTGCAGGGTTAGTCAATAATGAATTGGCATCCCTCCTAATGCACCATTAGCACCAGCCATACCATTAAACTTAGCAGATCCAACCATTGGACTGCTTGAATAAACATCTATAGTATTTCTTATTAATGAAACATCCTGAGCCTGTGCATAAAATGCAGCAGAAATACTCATTAATACTAAAGATTTTTTTAACATTATTTTTTTAATAGTTTTTATGAAGTTGAATATTATCTGAAGCCGCCAGATCTAGAACCTCCGCCACCAGATGAACCGCCTCTAAAGCCTCCGCCACCGGATGAACCACCGGATCTAAAGCCTCCTCCAGAGTTGTTGAAACCACCGTTGCTTCTAAAGCCACCGGAATCACCGGATCTGAAACCACCATTATTGTATCTTGGCTGTTGCTGCGGAGTTGTATTACGGAATCCTCCTGAATCTGAATTTCTAAAACCACCAGAGTTTCTGAAACCTCCATTCGAGTTTCCATTTCTAAACCCTCCAGAATCTCCGTTTCTAAAACCACCGGAGTTAGAATTTCTGAATCCACCGGAATTAGAGTTTCTAAACCCATTAGCATCTCTGAACCCGTTATTATTTCTAGCAGTATTGGTTCTGTACACAGCATTGCCCATACCTGAACCACTATTACCACTTCTCATATAAATTCTGTTATAACCGCCCCAGTAGCCACCTCCGTAGCCCCATGGGTTGCCATAGTAACCACCCCAGAATGGATCATAGAATCCGCCCCAATAAGGAGAATATCCATAACCCCACGGGCCGCCCCAACCGATAGAGCCACCCCAGCCCCAACCGAATGATCCGCCCCAGCCCCAGGAAAGACCGGCACCCCAGCCCCAGCCACGGTTCCAGCCCCATGGGCTATAACCTCCATACCATCCCCAAGGAGATCCCCAGGAATTATCATAGTAATTGGTTTGCGCACCTGCATACATTCCCCAGTCAGAGTCTGTAGCATTGGTATTCCAACCGGTTCCGCTCCATTCGTTATATTTATTTTGCTGTTCTCTTGAATTCGTCTGTGCATTTTGAATCACATTGGAATCCTGGTAGTAGTCGTAATAATCTCCTACTCTGTTCCCGCTACCATTAATGATAACTCCTTCTGGCAGCGTATCCTTATTAGGGTCATAATATACCCCATCTGTCTCGCTATACCCTCCCATCTGAGCACCACAAGACATAAGCAATAATCCACCTGATATTGCTAATACCCCTTTGGATTTTAGCAGACCAAGTAAATTTTTATGTATATTTCTTTTCATGATAACGTAAAAATTTTTAATTTAAATTATATTTGCAATCTGTACCAAAAATGTACCAATACTGATTAAAAAATCTATCAAAAATAGATTTTTATTTTTAGATAACAATAATGTGCAAAAGTTAAAAAAATTTTAAAAGATAATGGCAAAATTAACCTCAAGAAGCGAAGATTACAGCAAATGGTATAATGAGCTGGTTGTAAAAGCTGATTTAGCTGAAAACTCAGGAGTGCGTGGATGTATGGTAATCAAACCGTATGGCTATGCAATCTGGGAAAAAATGCGTGATGAAATGGATAAAAAATTCAAAGAAACAGGTCACGTTAACGCATACTTCCCGCTTTTTGTACCCAAAAGCTTATTTGAGGCTGAGGAAAAAAATGCAGAAGGTTTTGCAAAGGAATGTGCGGTAGTTACTCACTACAGACTAAAAACAGATCCTAATAATCCTTCAAAACTGATTGTAGATCCGGATGCAAAACTGGAAGAAGAACTCATCGTTCGTCCTACATCTGAAGCGATTATCTGGAATACTTATAAAAACTGGATCCAGTCTTACAGAGACTTACCTATCCTTATCAATCAATGGGCAAATGTTGTACGTTGGGAAATGAGAACCCGTCTATTCCTTAGAACGGCAGAATTCTTATGGCAGGAAGGGCATACCGCTCACGCTACAAAAGAAGAAGCGGTAGAAGAAGCTGAAAAAATGAATGAAGTATATGCAGATTTTGCAGAAAACTTTATGGCAATGCCGGTAATTCAGGGATTAAAGACTCCTTCTGAGAGATTTGCAGGAGCAGATGAAACCTATTGTATTGAAGCACTTATGCAGGATGGTAAAGCTCTTCAGGCAGGAACATCTCACTTCTTAGGTCAGAATTTTGCGAAAGCATTTGACGTAAAATTCACCAATAAAGAAGGAAAGATAGAACACGCATGGGCAACATCTTGGGGAACTTCTACTCGTTTGATGGGAGCATTGATCATGACTCACTCTGACGATTTCGGATTGGTATTGCCTCCAACATTGGCTCCAATTCAGGTCGTAATTGTCCCTATCTTTAAAGGGGAAGAACAATTGGCACAAATCAGCGAAGTTGCTTTAGATATTCAGGCTAAATTAAAAGCTAAAGGTATTTCTGTGAAATTTGATAATGATACTCAGAACAAACCAGGATGGAAATTCGCTGAATACGAATTGAAAGGTGTTCCGGTAAGAATTGCAATGGGACCAAGAGACCTTGAAAATAAGTCTGTTGAAATTGCAAGAAGAGATAACCTAACCAAAGAAGTTCGTTCTATTGAAGGTTTAGATGTTTATATTGAAGAGTTATTGAAAACGATTCAACAGGATATCTATAATAAGGCCGCTAACTTCAGAAAAGACAACATCACCAAAGTAGATACTTATGAAGAGTTCAAGAAAGTTCTTGAAGAAAAAGGAGGATTTATCTACGCGCACTGGGATGGTACAGCTGAAGAAGAAGAACAAATTAAGGATGAAACGAAAGCTACGATCAGATGTATTCCTTTAGATGATGACATTGAAGAAGGTATTTCATTGATTTCAGGGAAACCATCTAAGAGACGTGTATTATTCGCAAAAGCGTATTAATAAATTTAACGATTTTAAAAAAAATCGTTAAATTTTAAAGAATTATTCAAAAAAAAATGACATTTAGACGGATTTTTGTTTAAATTTATCTCAACATTAATCTAAAAAAATTTATTATGTCTTTAAATGTCATTGATTTAATTAAAGGACAATTAGGTCCTGCTTTGGTTTCACAGGCTGCTTCACAGTTTGGAGAAAGCGAATCAGGAATTTCTAAAGCAATTGGTGGTTTATTACCTGCTGTAGTAGGTGGATTAGCCAATAACGCAGACAACCCTGGCGTTGTGGATGCTATTACAAAGCCTCTTCAAGTGGTATTTTGGGAAATCTATTAGGTGGATCATCTAATAACCCTATCATCTCCACTTTATTATCTTCTCTTTTTGGAGATAAGGTGGGCGGATTAGTGAATTCCATTGCCAGTTTTTCAGGAATCAGCAACAATTCTGCAGGTTCTTTGTTAAACCTGGTGACCGGGGCTACAGTAGGCACAGTGGGAAAATATGCAGCAGACAATAATTTGGGTGCTTCAGGTATTTCCGGCTTACTGAATGATCAGAAAGGCATTATTTCTTCTTTACTGCCTGCAGGTCTTTCTTTGGCTTCTTTTGGATTAGGAGCTGAAAATTGGTTTGGTCAGGCTAAGGAGACCGTTTCTTCAGTAACTTCTACTGCTAAGGATAACATCGCTGAAGGTGTTGCTACGGCAAGAGAAAATGTGAGCGAAGGAGCGAGAGAAATAAGAGAACAATTTGAAAATAACAACAATAATAATCAAGGAGGAGGTTCAATCTGGAAATGGTTGCTTCCGCTTTTATTATTAATTGCTGCTGGATATTTCCTTTGGAAGCAGTGTGAGAAGAAGCAAACAACAACTACAATGACTTCTACCTCAGACTCAACAGGAACCCATACAGATACAACTTCTGCAACAACATCCACGCCAGCTACCACCGCTACACCTGCTGCTAAAACCGATGAAAACATCGACCTTAACGGAGTAATGCTGAAAGGATATAAAGGTGGTATGGAAGATCAAATGATCACATTCCTTAAATCTGGAGGATACAAAAACGCAGCAGATGATGCAGCATTAAAAGACAAATGGTATGATTTTGACCATGTTAACTTCAAAATAGGAAAGTCTACAGAACTAGAAACAGGTTCACAAGGACAATTGGATAACCTGGTAGCCATCCTTAAAGCTTTCCCAGAGTCTAAAATCAAAATCGGTGGCTATACTGATAAGACAGGGAACGAAGCTTCTAATGTAAAATTATCTCAGGAAAGAGCTGATTTCATTAAAGCTGCTTTAGCGAAAGCTGGAGTTGGAGCACAAGTAATCGGAGCGGAAGGTTACGGAAGTAAATTTGCTAAAGTAGATGCTAAAGCTTCTGATGCTGAAAGAGCTGCAGATAGAAAAATGTCTATAAGATTTGCTAAATAATCTTTAGAACCAATAAAAATTGAATCCCGGAAAGTTATTTTCGGGATTTTTTTATGCCATGATTTTTGTGTTTACATTTATTTAATTAAATTTGTTAGTCATTTCTAACATTTATGAATTTCAATTTAAAAAGCGCCTGGCGAAAAGATAAAACCTCACACTCTTTATCAGAAGTGTATTCTTCTATTAAAGTACCTAAAAAGGCTAGTTTCTGGAGAAAATACCTTGCTTTTGCAGGACCTGGTCTTATGATTGCGGTAGGGTACATGGATCCTGGAAACTGGGCTACGGATATTGCCGGAGGTGCTCAGTTTGGGTATACTCTACTTTCTGTTATTCTTATTTCCAATATTTTTGCAGTGGTTTTACAACATTTATCTGTAAAACTTGGAGTAGTTGCGGAAAGAGATTTAGCACAGGCTTGTAGGGATCATTTCAGTCCTACAACCAATTTTATTCTCTGGGTATTCTGTGAAATAGCCATTGCCGCCTGTGACCTTGCCGAGGTCATTGGTTCTGCCATTGCTTTAAACCTACTGTTTCATATTCCTTTAACATGGGGAATTGTCATTACAACGGTAGATGTACTGATCATTCTGTTACTGCAAGCCAAAGGATTCCGATGGATTGAGAGTATTGTAGGTGGGCTTATTTTTATTATCCTAGCCTGCTTTGCTTATGAAATTGTAATTTCAAAACCTGCTTTTAATGAAATTCTGGGTGGGCTAGTTCCGCAAAAAGAAATTATTCAAAATCCTGCCATGCTTTATATTGCCATTGGGATTTTAGGAGCTACTGTAATGCCACACAATCTATACTTACATAGCAGTATTGTACAGACCAGAGATTACACCCGTGATACTGAAGGAAAGAAAGAGGCTATTAAATTTGCAACTTTAGATAGTACAGTATCATTGATGTTGGCATTTTTTATCAATGCAGCCATTTTAATCCTGGCAGCAGCCACATTTCACACTACAGGAAACGAACATGTAGCTGATATTCATGACGCTTACCAGATGCTAACCCCGATTTTAGGAGCATCAATGGCAAGTATTGCATTTGCGATTGCTCTATTGGCTTCTGGACAGAACTCCACGCTTACCGGAACTTTAGCTGGCCAGATCGTCATGGAAGGCTTTTTAAATATTAAACTAAAACCATGGCTGCGAAGATTGATTACAAGACTTATTGCTGTGATTCCTGCATTGATTGTTGCTATCCTTTACGGAGAAAAAGGAACAACGGAATTATTAGTTTTAAGCCAGGTAATCCTGTCTATGCAATTAAGCTTTGCTGTAGTTCCTCTTGTCATGTTTACCAATGATAAGGCTAAAATGGGTGAATTTGTGAATAAACCATTCTTGAAGTTTTGTGTATGGATTATTACCATTATTATCATTGTTTTAAATCTATATCTGTTGTATCAAACGTTTACAGGAGAGCAATAATCTGATATAGAAATTTCCAATATCCGAGATATCAAAGTTCAAATTTCAGAGTTGAGAGTATTGTATATTCAATCGTCTTAAGTCTAAAACTTGAACTTTTATTTTTTTCACCTCCTTTCTTCCATCTATTCGACTCTTATCTCTGAGCCTCGTACCGATATAGTCTTCCTTTTCTTGCTTATTTTTCTGCCTTAATGTCCTGTTTTTTCCTTTGGCAGAGTCTTTGCGAAACATTCATGTAAATAAATATTGAATTATGGAAAATCAGGATATTAACGAAGAAAGCATCAATAATCAGGAAGATAACAATGTTCAGAATGAGGCTACGGCTCAGGACAATGTGACAGTGGCTCCTTCTGCAGAAGAACTTTTGGCAGAAGAAAAAGACCGTTACATCAGATTATATGCTGAATTCGAAAACTATAAAAAAAGAACTTCTAAGGAGAAAATGGAATTCTTCCAATATGCCAATCAGGATATGATGGTTTCTATGTTGGGCGTTTTAGATGATTTTGAAAGAGCATTAAAAGAGATCGCTAAAAACGGAAACCCGGCTGATCTTCAAGGAGTAGAACTTATCTATCAGAAATTTAAAAATAAACTTACTGAAAAAGGATTAAAAGCTATGGAAGTGAGCGCTGGTGACAGCTTCAATGTAGATTTCCATGAGGCTATTACTCAAATTCCGGCTCCATCAGAAGAGTTGAAAGGGAAAATCGTAGATGTTATTGAAACAGGATATACTTTGGGTGATAAGGTAATCCGTTTTGCAAAAGTAGTAACAGGAAACTAAAATTCATAAATGATAGATGATGAGTGATAATTGATGAATGTTTCACTTATTAGCTTTACAATATCTTTTATCATTTATCAGTAATCAATTATACAATTGTCATGTCAAAAAGAGATTATTACGAGGTTCTTGAGATCAGCAAATCTGCATCTGCCGACGAAATAAAAAAAGCATACCGTAAAATGGCCATCAAATTCCACCCGGATAAAAATCCAGGGGATAAAGAGGCTGAAGAGAAATTTAAAGAAGCTGCTGAAGCTTATGAAGTACTAAGCGACGATCAGAAACGTGCCAGATATGACCAATTCGGTCACGCCGGAATGGGTGGAAATGGAGGTTTCGGAGGCGGAGGCTTCGGAGGCGGAATGAACATGGAAGATATTTTCAGCCAGTTTGGAGATATTTTCGGTGGTGGTTTCGGAGGATTCGGCGGTGGCGGCGGTGGTCGTCAGCAGGTGAAAGGTTCTAATTTAAGAATCAGAATCAAGCTGAACCTTGAGGAAATGGTAAACGGAACTCACAAAACCATTAAAGTAAAGAAAATGAAGATGGCGGAAGGTGCCACTTCAAAAACATGTCCTACCTGTAACGGTTCGGGTGTTCAACTTAAGGTAATGAACACTATGTTTGGTCAAATGCAGACTCAAACGACTTGTGGAACTTGTCAGGGTATCGGAAAGGTTGCAGATAAAATTCCTGCCGGGGCAAATGCTCAGGGTCTTGTAAAAGATGAAGAGGAAATCACAATCAATATTCCTGCTGGAGCAAGAGATGGAATTCAGCTTAATGTAAGAGGAAAAGGAAACGATGCTCCGTTTGGTGGTACTCCTGGTGATCTATTAGTGATCATTGAAGAGGAAGTTGATCAAACGATTAAGAGAGAAGGCGATAACCTTCACCAGGAATTGTATGTTTCATTTGCTGAAGCAGCTTTAGGAACGAAAAAAGAAATTCCTACAGTAGGTGGAAAAGTAAAAATTACCGTTGATCCAGGAACTCAATCTGGAAAAATCTTAAGATTAGCAGGAAAAGGTCTTCCAAGTATCGACAGTTATGGTAAAGGAGACATGTTTATTCACATCAACGTATGGACTCCGCAAAAGCTTAATAAGGAGCAAAAAGATTTCTTTGAAAAGCAAATGTCCAGTGGAGATATGGTTGCAGAGCCTTCCGGAAAGGAGAAAACTTTTTTTGATAAAGTAAAAGATTTATTCAATTAATATAATATAGAAAGGATTCCTACGGGAATCCTTTTTTCGTATATATCACAAAGCTTTAATTTAGTTCTCAAATAAATTAAAGCCATGAAAAAAGTATCAATTTGTCTTTTCATATTGTTAGTTACAATTACTTCTTGTAAAGATGAAAAATCACCACTCATTATTAAAGAAAATAAATCGGCGACTAAAAAGTATAATTTACCTAATGATGAATTTCGTGAAAAAATACTTTCTAAAATTAAACACGAAAACGACAAAAAGAAACTTGAAAAACTTTTACAAGATTTAGATAAAAAGAATTTAAGTTTTTGCAATTTTGTAAAAAATGAATTTAAAATAGATGATTCTTGCTATAGCGCTGCATTAAAAAGATACCCTGCCCCAGAAATGCAGAAAGAATTTATGAAAGTTCATAATGATATATATGAGATTGCTCAAAAAAAATATTTACAACAAATAGGTATAACTGATAAAGACGCAAACTTTTTAACAGTAGTATACTCTTTTGATCAAAATGTTCAAAAACTATGTGGTAAATACTAATAAAAAAACCTGCATGTTTTTGATGCAGGTTTTCTTCTATATGGTAGTGATAGTTTATTTTTTTGCAACTAAAGAATACATTCCTTTTCCTAAAGTGAAGACAGCAACCGCTGCCAATCCGCCAACAATTCCAAGCATAAGCTTTTTCAAAACATCCGGCCAAGTTGGAAGTAATCCATGAAAAAATTCTATTCTATGTAGAAAAATTTCACCAGCAACCATTACTAAGGCAATTGTTCCTACAACTCCTAATATTTTAATAACAATAGGCAAAGCCTTCACTAATATATGCCCAAGCTTTCCAAAAAAACCTTTATCGTTACTTTTCTTTATTAATTTAAACCCTGCATCATCCATTCTTACAATAAGAGCTACAATTCCATAAACTCCAACAGTCGCAATAAATGCAACCAAGCTCGTTACTAAAATCTGTGTAATGAAAGGATGGCTTTCTTCCAATACGGTTCCTAAAGCAATAATAACGATCTCGATTGATAAAATAAAATCCGTTGTAATTGCCGATTTTACTTTCTGTTTTTCTATTTCTTCTGAACTTTTTTCTTCTTCTACAATTTCCTCTATAACTTCATGCCCCTTTTTGTGACGATGAAAAAGAAATTCTATTATTTTTTCAACTCCTTCAAAGGCCAGATAGAATCCTCCAAGGATCAACACATAATTAATAGCCGGAGCATACAACCAATTGAGTAAAAAAACGATAGGAAGAATAATGAGTTTATTGATAAACGAGCCTTTTGTGATCGCCCATAATACCGGAAGTTCTCTGGAAGAAAGAAAGCCTGTGGCTTTTTCTGCATTTACAGCCAGATCATCTCCCAAAATTCCTGCTGTTTTTTGTGTAGCTATTTTACTGGTAACCGCTACATCATCCATCAATGCAGCAATATCATCTAAAATTGCAAAAAAGCCTGATGCCATATTTTAATATTTTTTTAATCTCTGTTAACTTTCGCAAAAATAAATATTTAATTCTATTTTCAAACGGTTTATTAAAACAATAATTTAAAGAATAAAATGGTGAGATCATTTTGTATCTTTCCAATCTAATGTAAGAAATTAAAACTAAGCCTTGAAAAAATACCTGATCTTTTTATTATTCTCATTTTCAATCCTTCAGTCTCAAGGAATAGAGGATAAACAGATTTTTAAAAAATGTAAAAAAGAGTATTCAAAGAAAGTTTGCCTTTCTGATGAAGATCAGGATGGTATTCTCTTTTACCTTGACAAATGCCCGAAGCAAAGTGGCTCCATAGATAACGAAGGATGTGCATGGCCAGATACTGATAATGACGGAGCCATAGATAAGGATGACGCATGTCCTGATGTAAAAGGGGATCCGGAAAACCAAGGATGCCCATGGCCCGATACGGATGGGGACGGCATTTTGGATAAAGATGATCAATGTCCCACTATTCCTGGAATTGCTGACCTGGGCGGATGTCTCGATAACAATTGTGATGAGTATCTCAAAAAACAGAAAAAGACTCTTGAAGAGTTTAAGGTAAAAAACAATGCTGAAAAGGAAAAGTTTGCTCTGCTTAGAAACGTTATTTTTAACAATATTACCCCAAAATTTCTTTCCGGAAATAATATCATTGTAAGTATTCATGTAAATACCTTCATTAATGATAATATTAAAGACTGCGCTTCCAGATCATCTTTATGGCATGACAAACAATTATTTCTCGACCAGCTTTTCTGGAGTGAAGAAACCTTCAAATATGCTGGCAAGAAATTGAAAAAAAATATCTTTCCCACCGCAGAATTCGGAAAATATCCCATAGCAGACATTTTATTGAAAGCCTATAATGATGATGGATATTATAATTTTATGAAAAACTTTTCAAGAGCTCCCGGTATTCATGATTCTTCTGTTGACTCCAAGATTTACTATTATCCCAGCAGTCCTCAAAAACCTGAATTCAGGCCGGACAATACCCGAATGAGAATTCTTTTTGACAAATACGAGACCCAAAACCAAGCCACCGTTGAAATGGTAAAAAATAATGAATATCAATCTTTTACTTACGAATACAATAATGACAAATGGATTCTCATAAGCAAGGATTCTCATAACCGTTGAAGCAGAAAAAATCTACTTCCTCAATCAGGATCATTCATCCCAGTAGAGCGTGTTTCTCATTGAAAATATGGTAAAGACTAATATCACACACTCTGATAAATTTGTATATTCGTAATACACCAAAAATATTCATCAATATGAGATTTTTTCCCATGCTTTTCATGCTTTTCTTAAGCAGTTTGTTTCAAAGTCAAAGCAAACAGTTTTTCTATGAATATCATTTTATTCCGGATTCTACTGAAAAGAAACAAAGTATAACTGAAATAATGGTATTGGATATTGACAAAAAAAGATCTCTTTTTTTCGGGCAGGAAATGTACAGATCAGATTCCACTCTGCTCAGTGACTCCAAAAAAGGCATTTTTTCAATGCCTGCAGAAAAACCAATGATCGCTGATCAGGTCATTAAATATCCAAATTCTAATAAAATTGACTATATAAAATTAGTTTCATATGAAAAATATATTGTCAGCCAGGAAATAGAGCTTCTGTGGAAACTTACTTCTGAATTTAAAACCATATTAAATCACAAAGTTCAGAAAGCTACAGTATCGTATGGAGGAAGAAAATGGATGGCATGGTTTGCTCAGGATATTCCTTTTCAGGATGGACCTTATAAGTTCTATGGCCTTCCGGGGCTCATTCTTGAATTGGAAGATGATACTAAAAGCCACCAGTATCTCATTAAAGGAATTAAAGACAATCAGGAAGAATTTATATATCCTAAGTTAAACAATTATAAAATATCAAAAGTTTCATATCCGCAATTTATTAAAATATATAAAAATTATCGGATCAGTCCTGTTGCCAATCTGGTGGGAAGAATTCCGGACTATGAGGATGAAAATGGTAATACAGTAAGTGGCCAACAGAAAGTAAGGGAAATAGAAAAGATAAAACTTGATCAAATTAAAAAAGACAATAATATCATTGAGATAGATCTACTGAAAAAATAAATGAGCTCCGCTCTATACTTCCACAACAAAGACAAACACCTCCAACCCCCTGAAAAGCAAAACAAAAGCCCATATAAATCATATATTTTCATTAGCTTTGCAGCCTCTTTTTTTCTAATTTTGATCTATGAAAAAGCTCATTCTCAGGTACCATTTTTTCGTTATGGGGTGTATTAGTTTTCTAATGCAGTCCTGCAATACGAAATTCAGGGTTTGGGTAGGCCCGGGAGGCCAGCAGAAGATCTATAACTTAAAATATGGAGAACATAAAAGACAGAAAATGGATGTTTTCCTTCCTAAGGATTACGCTGAAGATTCTCCTGTCGTTCTTATTGTACATGGTGGAGGCTGGACGTTGGGAAAAAAGGAACATATGATCCAGATTCAGAAAATGCTTTTCAAAAATAAAATACCCAGCATCAACCTGAACTATCGACTTGTTTCTAAACAAAAGCAGATCACTTACAAACAACAACTTGAGGATATTGGTTCTGTGGTGGAAAAGTTTAACTCATTAGCCGAAAAAGCAGAGCTTCAGCCTAACAATTATATTATTCTTGGCGAAAGTGCCGGCGGACATCTTGCCTTATTGTATGGATATCAGCATCCGGATCAGATTAAAAAGATTATTTCTTTAAGCGGCCCCACTGATTTTTACAGTCATGAATATCTGAATTCCTTTTATTCTAAATATACTTCACCTACTATTCAAAAAATGGTGGGAGCTAAATTTGACCGTAAGAATTTTTCAGAAGCCTTTAAAGAAGCCAGCCCAATTGCCAATATTACCTCCGTTCCTACTCTATTGTTTCAGGGAAATCGTGATTTTTTAGTCAATCAGCATCAGGGGATTGCCATGGATTCAGCACTTACTCAGATGAATATCCCACATAAATTTATATTTATGGAGAGAACAGGACATACTCCTAGGTTTTTCAGCAAGAAAAAAAGAGATAGTATTATCTACCCGAATATTCTGGATTGGATAAAAAAATAGCTTCATTTAAGATATTCAATAATATTCCAAAGATTATCGTTCAGCATCATACAAATCTTTTTTTATGGGTGCACATTGGTTAAAATAAAAAAGACTGCCTTTGGGAGACAGTCTTCTATATTGTAATTGAATTGATTTTTATTCAAAATCTTTATTTTCGTATTTAGAGAAATCTTCTTTTTTTCCAAACATGAACTTAATAATTATCGGAAGTGTTGTTACCAATACGATAACGATAATAATGTACTCTAGTTTTTCCTTCAGATTGATTCCAAACTGTTCCATGAAAAGTTTATCTAGGTAGTGTCCTGCAAAGATCAAAATAAAAGACCATAGAACAGCTCCAATAACATTATCTCTCAAGAACTCTTTTTTGTCCATCTTTACAATTCCTGCAACAATCGGAGTAAAGGTTCTCACCACAGGTAAGAATCTCGCCATAATGATGGCCAATGCCCCGTGTTTTTCAAAGAAATCATGAGCCTGATAAAGGTATTTCTTCTTGAAAAGCATTGAATCTGGTCTTTTGTATAACGCAGGTCCCGCTTTTCTTCCAAAGTAATATCCTACTTCGTTTCCTATAATGGCAGCAAGAGCTACTCCAGAGGCTAATATTGTTGTATCTAAGAAATCACTTCCTGTAGAACCAAATGTCTCTTTGATGATTTCAACGGCATAAATTCCCGAAACGAACAATAATGAATCTCCGGGTAGAAAAAATCCTACAAAAAGACCTGTTTCAGCAAAAACAATAAATAAAATAAGCCAAAACCCTCCCATTTTAATATAAAATTCGGGGTTTAATAAATCCTTCCAGCTATTGAAATCTTCCATATATATTGATGAACAACAAAAATAAGTCTAAAATATCTGAAACAAAAATTAATTATAAGATTTTAACTAAAATTTCACATGATATTTATAGGTCTAGGTCATCATCAGAAACCGCCGTACCATCGGCCATTAAGAAAGCTTTAAGAAAAGGGGTAAGATTTCCATTCATTACAGCGTCCACATCTGAGGTCTCATGGCCTGAGCGTACATCTTTTACCAATTTGTAAGGATGCATGACGTAGTTTCTAATCTGGCTTCCCCACTCGATCTTCATTTTATTAGCTTCAATCTCATTTCTTGCCTTCATTCGCTCTTCCAATTCCATTTCATATAATCTGGAACGTAGGAGTTGCATTGCTTTTTCTTTATTTTGAAGCTGAGAACGGGATTCTGAGTTTTCAATGATAATTCCAGTAGGTGCATGGCGAAGACGTACCGCTGTTTCTACTTTGTTTACGTTCTGACCTCCGGCTCCGGAAGACCTCATCGTTTCGAAAGAGATATCCGCAGGATTGATATTAATTTCAATGGTATCATCCACTAAAGGATAAACATATACGGAAACGAAACTGGTGTGACGTTTAGCATTAGAATCAAAAGGTGAAATTCTTACCAAACGGTGAACTCCATTCTCTCCTCTTAAATACCCGAAAGCAAATTCACCTTCTATTTCAAGGGTAACGGTCTTTACTCCGGCTACATCCCCTGCCTGAAAGTTAAGTTCACGGATTTTATAGCCTTGCTTTTCTGACCACATGGTATACATTCTCATCAGCATGGATGCCCAGTCACAGCTTTCTGTTCCTCCGGCTCCGGCAGTGATCTGAAGAACCGCAGAAAGCTCATCACCTTCATTGGAAAGCATATTTTTGAATTCCAGATCCTCAATTTTTTCCACCAATTGTGGGAATGTTGCATCCAGCTCTTTTTCTGAATCAGGGTCTTCTTTAGCAAAATCGGCTAATACCTGAAGATCTTCAAATTGGGTATGAATCTCATCATAGCTTTCTACCCATTTTTTCTTGGAACGAAGCTGCTTCAGGAAAGCTTCTGCTGTTTTAGGACTATCCCAAAACTCAGGGGCTGCTGTTTTTTCATCATCATTGGCAATTTCGATCTTCTTTTTTTCAATCTGTAAATATTTGTATAATTCTTCAATTCTGGATTGAACTTCTTTTATCTGGTCGTTGTTAATCACGATTCTTTCTTTTTGCAAAAATAAGGGATTTCTTTTAGAACTGAGAGTTTTTTAAGATGGGAGATGCAGGGATTCTCGTTTAAAGTCTAAGATTAGTATCCTCATGGTTATTTCTTCTTCTTTATTTATTTGTAATCATTATTTTTCATCATATATTTACTTTTAAAACACATTGAAACAGTATGGATGATTTTAATATTAGGCTTAATGATTATAACAGAGACTTTATACAGCTTAAAAAACTAATTTATTCGATGAATTTAATTCCCGGCCTGTCAAAACACGGTTGGGATCATTTAACGCAAATAATCCTTCAATAATTGGAAAAAGGAGTTGATTTTGAAAAGCTCGAAAGTATCATCGAATTTGAACTCGGTGCAAAGTATGGACTTTATATTGATGAATTCAATTCTGAAGAAATCACCAGTGATATTATGAATTGGTGGAATTCATCTTCCTAATCTGAAAGTTCACAATTCTGCTTAAAATCAGTCTATTATTTTTTGTAAATTACTTACCGCAACCCCATCATTTTTCTCACAGTTTCACCTATCTTTGGAGCCAACGCTACTCCCATTCCGGAAAGCCTTACTGCACAAAATTGTCGGTCTGAAACCTGTTTTACAATCGGCGTTTTGTCTGAACCCATGGCCATAATTCCAGACCAACGCAAAGCAACTTTAAAGTCTTGATCCGGTAAGATTACTTCCCTTAAAAAGTTCTCTAAGTGATCTTGCAGAAACTCAGTAGTTTCAAAAGCAATAGTTTCCTCGGTTTTAAAATCCTGATTCCTGCCACCACCCAATAAGACTCTGTTTCCTACATTTCTAAAGTAATAAAATCCTTCATCATAGTGAAAAGTTCCCTTTAGTTTTAAATTTTCTATAGGCTCAGTAAGCAGAATCTGCCCACGTGCAGGAACGATATCTTCTTTTTCCAAAAATTTTGAGCTGAATGCATTTGTACAATGAATTAATTGATCACCATTAACAAAAACTCCATCCGAAAAATGAACACTCACTTCATTTCTTGTTTCCTGAATTTCTTTAACTTCTGTTCCAAACAAAAATTCAATCTTCAATTCATAGCATTTCTCTAAAAGTTTCTGCAGCAATTTCCCTGAATGTAAACCTCCCTCACAAGGATTTTCAACCAGAAATTGAGATTTACCCAATCCAAATTCTTTTATTTTATCCTGATTTAAAGAATAAGTTTCTTCAAGTCCTGTAATTGACTTTAGTTTGTCATTGACTTCATTGATATATAATAATGGCTCGTCATTATTTAGAATTTCATATCCTCCATTGCCTTCAAAGTCTATTTCATCATTTTTGAAATATTGTCTGATCTTCTGAAGACCATCGAACCTCATTTTAACAAGATCCAATGTTTTTTCCCAACCCATTTTCCGAGAATCGGCAATCACTTCCGTAAGGCTTCCAAAACAGGCAAACCCTGCATTTCGGGTAGAGGCTCCTAATGGCACTCTGTTTCTTTCAATAATCAATACAGATTTTTCAGGAAATTGCTCTTTAATGGAAATAGCCGTCCAGAGCCCGGAAAATCCGCCTCCAATAATGATAATATCTCTTTTACGGTAAAAAGTTTCCTGTTCCCAGATGCTGATCATAAGTAATGGGTAATGAGTGATAAATAATTGATGATAGTGGAAAGTTTGAGATGTAGAGAATAGACAAAGAAACTTGTTACATCATTACCATTTTAGTAACTAATAGCCTACCCTTTCATATCTCTTACCCCAAAGCTCGTATCTCGCCCCACTTACTAATTTTCTTTTTCCCCGTTATGATGAAATCCAATAGCACGTCTTGGTTCTTCGACTATTTTATAGGTTTCAAGTTCGCTTTTTAATGCCTGAATTCTAAAATGAAATTCATCAAAGTTATTAATGATCGCATCTGCTAAAAATCGGGCTACCTGATCAAGGTATTCTTCGGTGAGTTTTGCTGCAGCATCCCTTAACGCTCCATTGATAAGATTCTGATCAATTTTAAGTTTCTCGTTGCGGGTTCTTTGATAAAGATTTTTGATTCTTTTCTTTAAACTTTGGGTAAAATCAATCAGCATGGTATTGCTAAAGGCTTTCATCCTTGAGGCAGCATCATGCCAGAAAGGAATTTTATCTGCTTTATTATTTTTAAGAATTTTATAGAGTAAGGAATCTTCTTCAAGCCCTCTTGTCATCGCATATAAGATAATTTCGGAACGTTCGGAAGCATTAGGTGGAAATATTGGAATCATTACATCAAATCTCCCCGGAGCTAGGATTTCTTCATCAATTTCGGATACTGAATTGGCTGAACCTACCATTAAAACGCCTTCTTTCTCAAATTTTCCAATATAATGAAGGATCAATTCTTGTGCTTCAAGATTACAAGATGCAACATCCGTATCGGCTTTTCTTTGCATCATAATTTCATCAAAATCATCAAGGAAGAGCAACATTTTATTTTCTTTCAACATGGATAAAAGAAAGTCACTGAAATTGATTTGATTTCCATCAATCAATGAAGTGCTCAGGTAATGTTTTTTCACTTCTTTGAACTGATAGCCTATGATTTCGGCAATTTTATTGGCCCAGAAAATCTTACCACTTCCGGGAGGGCCGTATAAAATAATGCCTGCCGGTTTATTGATGCCCCAATCCTTAATCTGCTGTGGATTCAAAAAGGGTTCAAGAATAACTGATGTATAGAAAAATAAATCTCTGTATCCTATAAAATCTCTTTTCTGCAGGCTGGTTTTATGTCCAAAATAATTATATACAAATTGATAATTGCCACCTAACTTATTATCAATCCCATAACTTGAAATGGATGATTTGAAAAAGCCATTGTCAAAAATATTAGGATTATTATCCTTGATTACTTTCTCTACTTTCTCTTTTGGCTGATTGATAACTTCAGCAATCTGTTCTAAGGTCTTATTCTTATCCAGATCTTTTTCGTACAGCCTTAAAAAATCAATATTCTCACGGGCAAATTTTTCAAAATCTTCCTTTACATCAAAGTTGGTACTGATACAATCTACCAGTTCCAGATCAAAATCCTGTATAAACTGTTTTATCGCTTCTGCAGAAACATTTAATTCTTCTGCGAGTTCAATTAACTTCATAATTCCCTATTAGTTCTATCAAATTTAATATTTTAATCTTGAAAGTCTATGAAAGTATCAGAATTTAATATCATTTTAATTCAAATATTATCAATATTCTTTTTTTTATTTCTCAGTTCTGTTAAATATTGAAGTTCTTTAATCATTTGCTTTTTCATTCTTACATTATTTTATAATTTTATCGAAACGAAGGAAATGAAAAAAATATACTATCGTCCGGGACTCATCAGCGCTTTAGTCATTCCCGTCTTATTTTGGCATTTCGGAAATAGAAAAATTCAAGAAATAACTACTTCAGTGATGGATATTGGCATTCCTCCTAAATTAGATAAAGATAAAAGCAATTCTAATGATGTTCTTGAACTATTTAGAAACTGGAATCTCAAAAAAATAAAGGTTCCGGCGGGTAAAGCCAAAGAAAACTCAGATTTATATGTTTCAGAGGTGAACGCACTACAGAAACGAAATGAGAAGCATACCGGAATAGAATTTATTTTAGGGGAAGAAAACACCTATGGAGATTTTGCTTCTATTATCAATGATATGCATATTACCAAACACGCAGAATATGCGGTGGATCTAGAAAAAACAGGAAATCTACTTGTTCCTGTAACGATCACTTATCCAGACCCTCCCGCAGGACCTTGTGAACTTTTTGATGATCAGATAATTACATTCACAGATGACCCAGAACCCAGCCTTTTTGAAAAAACACAGGCATTTTTCTCTCACCTGACCAAAGAGGCTTATATTCTGATCGCAGGCTTCCTGATACTATCTTATCTTTCTATATTAAGTTTTAAAGAAAGGTCTCTACTTTCCAGATACCCCTTAAAATAAAAGGCTGCCAATGGGCAGCCTCTTTCTTTCAATTTACTTTTTATCTAACAACGGAAGATATTTTCCGTATCCTTTTGTTTCCATCTCCGCTTTGGGGATAAATTTCAGAGAAGCACTGTTGATGCAGTAACGAAGTCCGCCTTTATCCTTAGGTCCATCAGTAAAGACATGTCCCAAGTGAGCATCTCCGGTTTTGCTTCTTACCTCTACTCTTGTCATTCCGTGAGTACCATCCAGTTTTTCATCAATCAAACTTTTGGTAATCGGTTTTGAGAAGCTTGGCCAGCCACAACCTGATTCAAATTTATCTGTTGAAACAAATAATGGTTCCCCGGTAGTGATATCTACATAAATTCCTTCACGGGTTTCGTTCCAGTATTCATTTTGGAAAGGTCTTTCTGTACCATTTTCTTGCGTTACATTATATTGTTCAGCCGTTAGTTTTCCCTTTAAAGCTTTTTTGTCCTGTTTTTGATAAGCTGTTGTTTTCGGAAGTGGGTTTGCTTTTTTGGCCATTTCAAAAAGTCCTGGTTCAATATGGCAATATCCGCCTGGGTTTTTATCCAGATAATCCTGATGATAATCTTCCGCTTTATAGAAATTTTTCAAAGGAGTGGTTTCTACAACTACCGGTTTCGTATAGTTTTTTGCCAGCTTCTGCACTTCAGCTTTTACCAAAGTTTCATCTGTTTTATCTGTGTAATAAATTCCTGTTCTATATTGGTCTCCTCTATCATTTCCCTGCTGGTTAAGACTTGTAGGATCAATGGTTTTAAAATACAAATCAATCAAGAGTTTCAGATCTACCTGTTCCGGATCGTATTTTACTTTCACTGTTTCTGCAAACCCGGTTGTGTGACTTACTACTTCTTCATACGTAGGGTTTTGAGTTTTACCATTGGCATACCCTACATCTGTTCCTACAACACCACGAATCTGCTGAAAGAAATGTTCTGTTCCCCAAAAACATCCACCTGCAAAATAAATCTCTCTTACATTTTTATTATCCATAATTTCTTGTTTTTCTTTTTTCATGTCTGTTTCAACAGGCTTATTCTTTTTAAAAAGCCCGCTTTCTGTAGCAAAGACTGCAATACCCAGAACAATTCCGAGTACAATTAATATATTTTTCATATTTAGCTTTTTATTCATTATTTCTTATTGTTTTTGTGTGATCATCAATCCAAATCCTAAAAGCATCAGATCCTTCACTATAAAAAAGTCCGTAACAGGAACTCCATCTACTATTTTCCACATTCCCGGAGTCGTAAACAAATAACTTAATGTCACCAGAAAAGTGACGATCATCCCTATTCCGGCATACTTTTTAAGTACAGCAAATTTCGCACTAAATATCAGTAATAAGGCAATGATAATTTCTATCGCTCCGATAAGGTTTGATACCATCTGAACGCTCATTATCTTATATACGAAAAAAGTTAAGAAATGGTTTTCCACCAAAGGTTTTATGGATGCTGCTTCGGTAGGTGTAAATTTGAAGATTCCAATCCAAAGCAAAATAAGTGCTGCTCCGAAAAGGGAAATGTAATATCCCAGATGATAGGTTAATTGATTTTTACCAGATGTATTTGTTGTTCCGACCATTTTTTTAGATTTTGAATTAATACTTTTATTATTTTCAAAAGTATAGTCGGTGTTATTTCAAAATCCTGACATAATTTTCTTAGAAATTTAATTTTTCAATTATTTTATTTTTAAAATCCTGAATTTCAGATTCATTAATTTCAGTATTTTTTTCAGCAAGCGTTTTTCTAAAAATCTTATCCAACAGTTTCAGCTTTTCATTATAAGCTTTACACCATTTACATACAAATATATGGATGCTCAATCTCCTGTTTTCTTTGGCAGAGATTGTTTTGGCATTACGTTTTTCCATGAGCAAAGTAGCTTCGATGCATGGTAAGAACAGAATATGTAATATCTTTTTCAGCATTTTTTAATTATAATCTTGAAAACCAGTTAAATTCCAGACATTCTCTAAGTTGCATCCGGCTTCTTTGAAGGATCTTCCAAAGGTTAGTCGTAGAAACATTCAATTCCTGACTCACATCGGGGGCTTTTTTTTCTTCAAGGTAATACATCTTCAGTAAAATTTTCCATCTGGAGGGTAATTCCTCGATACACTCTTCAAGCGTTTTATTAAAATCCTGATTGTCCAGAAGCTCAGATTCCGTTGAAACATTCCAATCATTTAAGACATCATTATTTTTCCAGGAGCCTGTTTCATCAAAAAAATGATCCAGCTTAATATTGGGTTCTGATTTATATTTTTTTCGGTAAAAATCTGCTACTTTTCTCTGAAGAATAGCCATAAGCCAAGTGAGTGGCTGACTTTTCTCTTCAAAGGAATCATAATTGGAAAAGGCAGCAATAAAAACATCCTGAACCACATCCTGAGCATCCTCTTTATTGGAAAGCATATATAAAGCTTTCTTCAAAAGCGGCCCGGAATACTGATCGATCCAGCTTTTCAGAATTTCGTTTTTCATCATCGAGTTATGTTTTTTTATCTTATTCAGATCTTAGCTAAGGTAATAAGTTAAATGGAATGAACAAAATATTCTTGGAATGAATGTTTTTTGTTGGAAAACGCAAGGACGCAAGGATTTTAGATAATGAGCCTGTTTTTAAGGCGCAAGGATTTTATCTGCGATAAAATTTTACACTGCTTTTAGAGTAGCCACGAATGCACGAATAATTTTAATGATGTATACATTCTATGTGAAATCTATGTGGTTTAAATAATAATTTGATTTTTACAACATAGACACATAGAATAAGGTAATTCGTACATACGTGGCAAAAAATATTTATATCTAGCCATTTGATAAAAAGCTAGAGCCTGTATAAGTATATATTCCTATTGGCAAGCAATTATTATGTCCGATATTTGATAAAACATCCTTGAAAATATGAAATATTAGATATTAAATCACCTAAAAATCTTAAATTTGCATCTTATCAAAATTTGATACTAAAAAAGCAAAAGCAATACTATGACATCACAAGAGATACGTCAAAAATTTTTAGACTATTTTAAAAGTAAGGAACACCTTATCGTTCCTTCAGCTCCTATTGTGCTGAAAGACGACCCTACCCTTATGTTTTCCAACTCAGGAATGACGCAGTTCAAGGATTTTTTCCTTGGCTACAAAACACCTACGGCCCCAAGAATCGCCGATACACAAAAGTGTTTGAGAGTTTCCGGGAAACACAACGATTTGGATGATGTAGGTAGAGATACTTACCACCACACCATGTTTGAAATGTTGGGGAACTGGTCTTTCGGGGATTACTTCAAAAAGAGGCTATTGCTTTTGCCTGGGAATTACTGACTGAAGTATACGGAATACCTAAAGAAAATTTATATGTAACGATTTTCGAAGGTGATCAATCTGAAAACCTTAACAGAGATCAGGACGCTTATGATTTCTGGAAATCTCATATTTCAGAAGACAGAATCATCAACGGAAATAAAAAGGATAACTTCTGGGAAATGGGTGCCAGCGGGCCTTGTGGGCCTTGTTCTGAAATCCATATCGATTTAAGAACTCCGGAAGAAAAAGCTAAAGTTTCCGGTTTGGAACTGGTGAACAACGATCACCCTCAGGTGGTGGAAGTCTGGAATCTCGTTTTCATGGAATTTAACAGAAAAGCAGATGGTTCTCTGGAAAAATTACCTGCTCAACATGTAGATACAGGAATGGGCTTTGAGCGTCTTTGTATGGCGCTTCAAGGGAAATCTTCCAACTATGACACTGATGTTTTCACTCCGCTCATTGCAAAGGTTGAAGAACTTTCAGGAAAAAAATATACCGGAATTTTAGAAGATGAAAAAGATATTGCAATTCGTGTAGTTGTTGATCACATCAGAGCGGTCTCTTTTGCAATTGCAGACGGACAATTGCCTTCAAACGGAGGAGCTGGTTACGTGATCAGAAGAATTTTGAGAAGAGGAATTTCTTATTCTTATCGATTCTTAGATATGAAAGAACCTTTCCTTTACAAATTGGTTGCTGTTCTTCAGGAACAAATGGGTGCATTCTTCCCTGAGCTGAAAAAGCAAGGAACTTTGGTAACAGAAGTTATCAAAAGTGAAGAAGATTCATTCTTAAAAACGATTGAAAATGGTCTGATCAGAGTTGATAAACTGATTCAACAGACTATTGCTGATAATCTGAAAGTATTACCTAGCGAAGAGGTTTTCGAATTGTATGATACTTACGGTTTCCCTGATGACTTAACGAGAATTATCGCTGAGGAAAAAGGGTTAACGATCGATGAAGAAGGATTCAAAGAAGAGATGAAAAAGCAGAAGCTTCGTTCAAAAGCGGATTCTGCTCAGAAAGTATATGACTGGGTTGTTTTAGAAGAAAAACCTGAATCATTCGTTGGATATGATCAGATTGAATCTGAAACCTATATTACAAGATACAGAAAAGTAGAAAATAAAGACGGAGAATTTTATCAGGTGGTATTAAGCAGCTCTCCATTCTACCCTGAAGGTGGTGGACAAGTTGGAGACAAGGGTGTTCTTGAAAATGCTACTGAAAGCTTCGAAGTACTGGAAACTAAAAAAGAAAACGGTTTGATCATTTCTTTGATCAACGGTCTTCCTAAAGATGCAGGGGCTGTTTTCTATGCTAAAGTAAACGCCACTGACAGAAGGAATTCTCAGGCAAATCACTCTGTAACTCACCTTCTCCATGAAGCATTAAGAGAAGTTCTGGGAACTCACGTAGAGCAAAAAGGTTCTTATGTAGGCCCTGATTATTTGCGTTTCGACTTCTCTCACTTTAATAAAATGACTGAAGAAGAGGTCGCTTTAATTGAAGAGAAAGTAAATCACAAGATTAAAGAAAGCATTGCATTACAGGAATTCAGAAGTATTCCGATTAAAGAGGCTTTGGAAAAAGGAGCAATGGCTTTATTTGGTGAAAAATATGGTGACAATGTGAGAATGATCCAGTTCGGAAGTTCTAAGGAACTTTGCGGAGGAACTCACGTAAAAAACACCAGCGAAATCGGGCACTTCAAAATCACTTCTGAAGGATCTGCAGCTGCAGGAATCAGAAGAATTGAAGCGATTTCCGGAGATCAATCTGAAGAATATTTCAAAGGGCTTGAAAAACAGATCATTGAGCTTTCTCAATTGCTAAAGTCTAAAGATGTTGTAAGATCTATCGAGAAATTAATCGAGGAAAATACATCATTGAAGTCTGAAGTAGAAGCCTTTAAAAAAGAAAAGGCAAAAGGAGAAATTGGTGACTGGAAGAATGCTTACGAGCAAAAAGGCAACAAACAATTGTTAGTGAAAAAGACTTCTTTGGATGCTGGTTCTGTTAAAGATATTGTATTCCAGTTAAAAAGAGAGATCCCAACTTCGGTAACGATCATTCTTTCTGATGCTGATGGTAAACCAATGATTACTGTAGGAGTTTCCGATGATCTGGCAGCAGATTATCAGGCAGGAGCTATTGTAAAAGATCTTGCTAAAGAAATCCAAGGTGGCGGTGGTGGAAACCCAGGTTTTGCTACTGCAGGTGGTAAAAACATCGATGGATTGGAAAATGCTTATCAGAAGGCCTTAAATCTTTAAAGATATCACCGCTTTGCGGTTTTGAAGGATTTCATTATCCTGATTTAATATAAACAATGATCCCTTTCAGTTTTTGAAAGGGATCATTTGTATTTGATGAATTTAGTTTGCTTTGATGTCATTATACAAGCTATCAACTACTTTTTCTAAAATTTCTCCTGTTTCATTAAAGCTGGTGTTTGTCAAAATCGATATTCCTATATTTTTTTTAGGATAAACCACAAACCAATTCTGCATTCCATAGATACCTCCGTGATGTCTGTACATTAATCGATTATTATCTTCTATGATGTACCAATGATAGCCTTCCCAAAAATCAGAGCCTTCTTTATATAATTTTTTATGAGATTCGTTAACAACAAGATTCGACTTATCAAGTTGCAGCTTCATATATTTCACTAAATCCGGAACCGTAGAATGCAATCCTGAAATTCCACCCCATAAAGTTCTATTGAAATTAGGCATTAGCTCGTTTTTATCGTTATACCCTTTTACCAATCTTGTTCTGTCATTTTCATTGAGTGTAAACTTGGTTTGATTCATCTTATTGGGTTTTAAAACAAATTCGGATACCAATTCTTCAAAAGGTTTTTGATACACTTTTTCAAGTATATAGGCTGTCACCTCCGGTGCTGTATTTGAATAGTAATATACATCTCCAGGTTTAGTTTCAATTTTGATGAGTTTTAATCCTTCAAAAAAAGCTTCTTTATTTTCACTTTTTATAGGGAGATTAGGAAATCCACCTGTATGGGTGATGAGATGTTTGATTCTTATAGGCTCACCTTTAAACTCTAAATTAGGATAAGGTTCATTAAGATAGATTCTAATATCATCATCCAGATTTATTTTTTTATCAAGTACTGCTTTAGCAGCCATATATCCTGTAAAAGTTTTAGTGACGGAAGCTAATTCATACAGTGTAGAATCGTTGGGTTTGTTTCCTTTTCCAATCGTTAATTCTCCAAAATGTTTTATGGTGGATTCACCATCTTTCAACACTGCAATGGAAACGGAATGAAATCTTTTATCCTCTAATAACTGAAGAGCATTTTTTGTAATTGCATTTTCAACATTTTGTTTATTGACTTGCTGAACACTTTTACACCCCAATAAGGCCAAAAATAAAATAATGGTTAGATATTTCATGGTTATAGTTTAATTTTCTGATTAAATGGTTAAATAGCGCATACCATTTGGTTTGCATAATGTATTAATCCAAATTATAATGTTGTTAAAAATAAATAATTATCGATTAAGAAAATAATTTTATTTCAATACGATATGTAAAAAATTATATTTTCATATAGTCTGTAACTTTCTTATCAATAGTTTCGTCTTATTTATAAAAAAACAATGACAAGACTATTATTTCCTTTATTTTTTTTCTTCACTGTGCTTTTTTTTGGCCAAACTCAAATGAGAGTGTTCAATAAAAGCAATAAACAGCCTATCCCAAACGCGGGTGTTTATTGTGATGACAATTTGTTAGGGAAAACCAGTCAGGAAGGAGTTTTATCTTTCAAAACAAAATGTAAAAAAGTAGAAATTCTTGCCAGTAATTTTGAAGATGTTTTAGTGGATGTGAAAGTATCCATGGAGATCCCAATGCAGCCGTTATCCGAAAAGAGAGAAAATATCGAGCGAATTATTATCACGGATAAGAGCGACCCCAGAGCGTTGAAAATTCTGGATGAAGTGAATAGAAAAGCAAAAGAAAACTCACCAAAGTCTTTAGATTCTTATAATTTCAAGTCGTATACCAAATTTTCAATTGATGTTGATAAAGATTCTATTGACACTTTTAAAAATTTCTTAGCGATAAGAAAGGATTCTCTTTCAAAAGTTGACAAAAGTGGTTTCAAACAGAAAGAAAGTGAAAAGAAGGATTCATTAATCAATGAAGACTTTCTGAATGCCTCACAGGAAAGCCAGATGTTTCTTTGGGAAAAAGCCTCTGAATACAAATTTTCTAAGAAATATGGTGAAAAGACCAATATCATCAATAACAGAATGTCAGGGTTTAAAAGTCCTATCTATGAAGCTTTAGCGATCAATATTTCAAATCTGGATAAAACGCCAAGACAGCTGAGACCTGAAAACAGAAAACTGTTTCATTTCTACCTTTCTGATACGTTGCAGATTGAAGGCAGAAAAACATATGTCATCAAATTCAAAGAAATTACTGATAAGAAAAAGCAGAATCCCAGAAAATTTAATGGAAAAATATATATTGACGCGGAAAGTTTTGCTTTGAAAAAGTTTGAAAGCGTTAATAAAAAACAAAACGAGGGAAATATTGTCTCTGTGTGGAAGCCTATCAATAATAAATGGTTTCTGGATTATGAAGACATCAAATTAAAAATGGGCGACCAAACCTTTAACACCTCTAAAAAAGACAGTTTAAAACCTGGAGAAAAAATAAAATACAACAAAAAAAGATTTGGAAACTATCTCTATGTCAAAAACAGATTCTTCGATTTTGAATTAAATGAAGCACAAAAAGCATCGGAATTCAGAGGCTATTCTCTTGAAATGAAAAACCCGGATGGAAGTCTTATGCAAAAATATAGAACCGACAGTCTTACTTCCAGAGAAAGCTCAACGTATACCAAAATTGACAGCTTTGTAGAAAAACATGACTTCGAAAAGAAGCTGAACTTTTTAACCCAGTTAATGAGAGGGAATTTAAGATATAAAATGATTGATTTTGATTTTACAAAATTCATCAGCTACGATCAATACCAAGGGATACGTTTGGGAGCGGGAATAAAACTTAATGAAAAATTCAGTAAGACATTTTCTCCTGATGGATACTTCGGATATGGCTTTAAAGATCATCATTGGAAATATGGCCTAGGTTTAGATATGAAATTATCAGACAAAAGAACCTCTGTTTTCCGGATTGATTATGTAGATGATGTATTTGCTGCGGGGAGATTCAATAATAATATGTGGGATGCAATGATGAAATTTTCTGATATCAATCTTGATCTTCACAACGCTAGTTTCTATAAAAATCAAAAATGGGGCGCGTCATTTCTTTATGACATTTCCAATTCATTAAGCATGAAAGTTGCGGTGAATAAAGAAAAGCAGGAAGCTCTTTTCGATTATCAATATAAAAACTTAGGCCACCGTTTTGACAATACAAGCGCAACGTTGTCCCTTAAATTTGCTCCGAATGATAAAAACATCATGACTCCAAGCGGGAAATACACTTATGAAAAAGGATTTCCGCAAGTTTTCATGAATTACGAGCAGGGACTTAAAACATTAGGTGGAGATCTTGAGTATCAAAGACTGGATCTATTGCTTATTCATCAGTTCAGATCAAAGTTGGGATATACCAATGTCAAGCTTTTTGGAGGAATATCCTCCGGTACAGCCCCAATTTGGAAAAACTTTGAAATTGCAGGACAAACAGATAATAATGCCGATAAATGGTCTTCAAAAATAAGTACTCCTACCAATCTGGGATTTGCAACCATGCCTGCCGGAACTTTTTTTACGGATAAATTTGTTGCTTTTCATGTTTCGCAATATCTGCCTTTCCGATTTAAAACTTTTGGTAACAGATATTCCAACATAGAAATTGAATATCAGTCTGCCATTGGAGATTTTAAAAACAGAGGCGATCATCAGTTCAATTTTCAGGTTCTCGATCATTATTATCAGGAGGTTGGACTTATCTGGAATCGTTTTTTAGGAAGAAATTTTGGCGTTGGATTTTCTTATAGACTAGGATACTATCAGACTTCCCAGTTTAAAGACAATTTCGGAATTCAATTCAGACTCAATATATTGCAAAAAGATTAAAAATAGTAAACCTGTTTTTATTACAAACTCCTGAAAATTTCAGGAGTTTTTTATTTATATCCATTCTAATTATTGACCTTCGCTTAACAAATCTTTACCTAATCTTAAACTATTTGTTTTCTCCCCGTAAAGTCTAATTAACACTAAGCCTTTAGTTTTGCTGTAATCGAAATTCAAAAAAAGTAATTATGAAAATTAACAAAACTATTGGAGCTTTACTCTTTGGAGCCCTTCTTTTCCAGAGCTGTAGTGAAGACAATAACGGAAGTGATAACAACACTCCTTCCAACGACAAAATCAAAATTGAAAACTTTTCTAAAGAACCGGCCTTCGTTTATGGAATGACTGGTTTTGAAAACCTAAATATTACGACATTAATTTCCAGTTCCGATGTTCTTTCTGGATCTCCCGATTTCGTTTTCGGAGGACAACCGGATGGAATGGGAATTATGAAAGATCCTAACTCTGATGGTTACCTGATGATTACTAACCACGAGATCAAACAATCTGTTTCAAGAGTATATCTGGATAAAACATTCAGACCTGTAAAAGGAGAATATATTTTAAATGGAACCGGAGGAATGACCAGATTATGTTCTGCTACATTGGCAACACCAGAAGTTCATGGCTTCAGTGCATTCCTTACTGCCGGAGAATCTGGTGAAGAAAGTATGGTGCATGCTCTAGATCCTTTGGCACCAGCATCTCAGGCATCTGATAAAACCAGAGTAAAACCTGCGTTAGGAAAAGCGTCTATGGAAAACGCTGTTCCACTTCCTAAGGATGTTTCTAATGGAAAGTCTTATATCATCATTGGAGAAGACCAGTCTTATTCTTCGTCTCATCAATCTGCCGGACAATTGATCATGTACGTTGCTGATACCCAAGGAGACTTGAATAATGGTAAATTATATGCTCTAAAAAGAACAAACAACAATTATACTGAAACGGATATGACGAAAGGAAGTGCCTATGACGTAGAGTTTGTTGAAATTCCTGGCGCTAAAAACCTTACCGGAGCTCAAATCAACCAGAAAAACATTGATAACAATGCAATCCGTTTTTCAAGAGTTGAAGATGTAGATTACAGAAAAGGAGCAGGAAAAGGAAGAGAGATCTACTTTACAGCTACCGGAGAATCTTCTGATGGGGTGAATCCAAAACCGGGATTAACAATGTGGGGAAGAGTTTACAAACTTGTTCTAAACTCCAGCAATATGTTGACAGGAAAACTAGAAGTAGTTGCAGAGGGAGATTCTAATCCTAGTAATAACCTGATTAACCCTGATAACTTATGTGTAACAGAAAACTTTGTTTACATCCAGGAAGATGGAGACTCCTATTACAAAGCAGCGAATCATGATTCTTATATCTGGCAGCTGAATATCGCTACAAAACAATATAAACCATGGTTGAATATGAAACACAACAGAAACAATTCAGCATGGCAGACGGCCTACAACCAATCCGGAGATCTTCTTAAATTCGGTTCATGGGAATTTGGAGCAATGGTAGATATTTCCGATATCATTGGAGTTCCTAATACATTTGCCGTTAATATCCACTCTCATACATGGCAGTTGGATAAATTTAAAAATCCTGACGGTTCCGGAGTAAACACCAATAAAGAAGGTGGGCAAATTGTGATCATCAGAAACGTAGAAAAATAGTTTTAGTTATTCCATATCAATCAAAGTATCAACAGTAAACTCCTGTTGGTACTTTTTCGTACTTATGAAGAAAATTTCAAAATACCCGATACTTCTTTTTTTATATTCCGCATTGGCTCTTTTTACGCTTTCATATTGTAAAAATGAGAAACAGCAACCGGTATATGAAGACCTTGGCTCTGTAAAAAACAGAATCATCAAAAACAATTCTGATTTTGCTAAGCAAATCAATGAATTGAAAATGCTGGTTTCCAAAAATGCTGATGAAAAACTTCTTCAGAACCAGTTTGAAACTATCAGAAAGACCTACAAAAAAATGGAATGGGCCATAGAATACTTTCTACCCTACTCTGCAAGATTCATCAATGGTCCTGCCCTTCCAGAAATAGAAATGGATGAACATACAGAAATAGAGCCTGAAGGATTACAGGTCTTGGAAGAAATGTTTTATCCTTATCAACAGGAAAATAAAGATGAGGTGATCAGGATGCTCAATAAACTCGTGAGCAAAAGCAACGGTATAGATACCAATTTCCAGGTTATCACAATCAGTAAGGATCAGGTATTTGATGCTTTAAGACAGGAGGCATTCAGAATTTCCAGTCTTGGAATTTCAGGTTTTGACACGCCTATTTCCGGAGTTTTTTTACAGGAAATCCCATCCTCATTAGCAGGTATTAAAGAAACCTTGGAGCAAATATCTACAGGTAAGTCAAAAGATAAGGCTTTAAAAAATATCGTAGCTGAAATTAATGCTGCAACTGAAGTTCTGAAAAAAAATACAGATAAGAATACCTTTGATTATGTCAATTTCATCCCTGATCATCTCAATAAGATCACTGCTTTGATGCTTGATTTTAAAAACCAGGAAAAAATCCCTGATGTAGAAGTGACCACTGCCTTAAATAAAAATGCAGCTACATTCTTTTCTAAAAACGCGTTCAATCCTAATGCATTCACTCCCGGAAAAGAGTATGCATTTTCTGAAAATAAAGCAGCTCTTGGACATCAGCTTTTTAATGACAACATTCTATCCAATAGTAACAATCGCAACTGTGCTACCTGTCATATCCCTGAAAGAGCATTTACAGATGGATTGCCAAGATCTATGTCTCTTGAACATTCAGAACTTGCGCGTAATGCGCCTTCTCTCAACTATGCAGGGTTTCAGCATGGCCAGTTTTGGGATATGAGAAAGGATGATCTGGAAGGTCAAAGTGCAGATGTGATTTCCAATAAAGAAGAAATGCATGGTGATTTGAATCTTATTATTGCTAAGATCAATCAGGATAAAAGTTATCAAACAGCTTTTAAAAAGATCTATCATTCACAAAGGGTTGAGGTTTGGCAACTTCAGAATGTACTGGCTAGTTACATCCGATCTTTGGCAAAATTCAATTCTAATTTTGATGAATATATGCAGGGAAACAAGTCGGCCATGACTGAGAGTCAAAAACGCGGATTTAATCTTTTTGTCGGAAAAGCGCAATGTGCAATCTGCCATTTTTTGCCTTTATTTAATGGAACAGTCCCTCCTACTTTCAAAAAAACAGAACAGGAAGTATTGGGAGTGGCTGTGAATGGAGAAAATAAGAAATTTGACAATGACCTGGGAAGAGGGAAATTTCATGAGACCGTTGCAACATTGCAGCATTCTTTCAAAACACCTACTCTCAGAAATATTGACAAAACGGTTCCTTATATGCATAATGGCGGCTATAAAACATTGAAAGAAGTTATGAATTTTTATAATAAAGGAGGTGGAAAAGGCTTTGGATTTAAAGTAGATAACCAAACACTTTCTGATGCTCCTTTACATCTAACTGGGCAGGAAATAGATGATATTATAGAATTTATGAAAGCTTTAAATGATCGATAAGTGCTCTGAAAATATAAAAACTCCTGAATTGAATTTATTCAGGAGTTTTTTATTGAAAAAGTTCAGGAATTCGGAAAAGTTCACCTATCTTCAAAATTAAAAGGTGTTTTTTAGGAAAGCCCTATGCCTATGTTGGATTAAATCAATGTTATACTCTGTTAAAAACTTTTCTACCACAATAAATATTATTAATTTTGACCTAGTTTTTTTACATGAAAAGGGGTTTACAATTATTACTTTTTTTAATATGCTTTTTAGGGTATTCACAGCTTAAAATTAAAGTTGTAGATGGCTCTACTCAAAAGCCTATCTCCAATGCCAAGGTTTTCTGTGGCAATACGATTCTTGGTTATACTAATCCTCAGGGAGTCCTGGAGTTTAAAACCACCTGCCCGAATATTGAAGTGGAAGCGGAGACTTATCAAAAAGAAACAACTACTGTAGAAAGCAGTATGGAGGTTTCTCTGACCAAAAAATCTTCAAAAACCACCAATATTGAAACCGTAATAATTGAAGATAAAAGTGACCCGAGGGCTCTGGAAATCCTTAAAAAGGTCAATAAACTATTCAATGAAAACTCCCCAAAAAGTTTGGGTTCTTACTCTTATAAATCGTACGAAAAAATTTCACTGGATATTGACGAAGACAGCCTTTCTCAATTCAATCAATATTTTAATGATTTAAGCTTCTTCAAAAAAAAGAGGGAAAAAGATTCACTGAACAACATCAGTGCAAGAAAGATATTTGCTAAAAGTAAACTCTTCCTTTGGGAAAGAGCACAGGAGTTTTTATACTCTAAAAAGTATGGCGAAAAGATCAATATTCTTGACAATAGGATTTCGGGACTGAAACAGCCGGTTTACGAAATGATCGCTCTTCAGCAAAGTAACAGAGATGTTGTTCCTGAGCAGGTAAAACCAGAAAACAGAGGTCTTTACAGATATTTCCTTTCAGATACCATAGAACTTGACGGCAGAAAAAACTTTGTCATTCGTTTTCGTGAGGTTAATTATAAAAATCCGGATAAAAAAAGAAAGTACACCGGTGCCATTTATGTAGATACTGAAACCTACGGGATTAAAAAAATTGAAAATTTCAGTAAAAACAAAAACGACGGAATTATTACCAGTACCTGGATTTTTTACAATAATAAATGGTTCCTTGCCCATGAAAAGACCAAACTTAAAATGGGTAAAATGGCGATGGGTGACAAGGAACATACAGACAAAAAGGATAAAAAAAGCTTTGGAACCTATGCATTCCTTACCTCAAAATATTTTGATTTTGAATCCCCCATTGAAGAAAAGGCTAAGGATTTCAAAGGATATACTTTTGATGTGAAAAGCATCGATGGCCATTCTCTTGATCAATACAGAACAGAACCCCTTACTGAAAGGGAACAGAATACCTATAAAACCATTGACAGCTTAGGTAAAAAATATAAAATTGACAGCAAAGCACAGATCATTTCCGGATTACTTAACGGACAGATCAGAGTGGGTGTTGTAGATTTGCAGTGGATGAAATTGCCAACTACAACTCATATGAAGGATTCAGACTTGGGTTAAAGGTGAAGATCAACGAAAATTTCAATCCTTACTTCTCTCCCGATTATTATTTTGCATACGGAGTAAAAGACAGACGATGGAAATACGGAATGGGGATTGACATCAAAACCACATTAGAAAAAAACTCTTTCTTCAGATTTGATTTTTATGATGATGTAACGGCTTCAGGTGAATTTTACAGAAGACTCTGGAATTTCAAAATGAGAATGATGAATTTCGGAAATAACCTTAATAATGATAAGTATTTCCATTTCAAAGGAGCGTCTTTATCTTATTTGAATGATGTTACAAACGGCCTTACTCTGGCACTTGCTGTAAGAAGAAATGTAGAAGAAGCTCAATTTGCTTACGACTTTAGAGGTGAAGGGGCTTCATTCAAGAATTTCAATACATTATTTACTTTAAAGTACTCTCCAAATTCTACGAATATTATGACTCCACAGGGTAAATCCCTGATCGATCAGAAATATCCGGAATTGTATTTCAACTATGAACAAAGTTATAAAATGGCAGGGGGAAGTTTTAATTATTCCCGTTTTGATGCTCTTTTTGTACATAACTTTAAAACGGCAATCGGAACAACAGGTTTCAGACTATATGGCGGAGTTGTTTTAGGAGAAGCACCAATCTGGAAGAACTTTACCATGAACGGACTTGCCTCTCCGGGCAAAGATTTTAATTTTAATCTTACTTCTTTCCTTGGATTTGCTACGCTGGAAGGAGGAAAATATTACAATGATAAATTTGTAGCCTATTATTTCACTCACAAATTGCCTTTATACTTTAAAAGTTTCGGACATAATGTTTCCAGTTTTGATTTTGTTCTTCGTGGAACGATTGGAGATATGAAACATCCGGAATACCACCAGTTCAGATTTAAAAAGCTGGATCACCTGTATCAGGAAGTGGGATTGGAGTGGAACAACTTCCTTTCCAGCTATTTCAATCTGGGATTATTCTACAGGGTTGGTTATTATGCGACCCCTCAATTCAAACAGAATTTCGCCATTCAGTTTAAATTAAAATTCCTTGAGTTTTAATAGTTTATTATTACTCAAACCTATATTTATTATACATACAAGAACATGCAAAGAATAGAAATAAAAGCGGAAGACTTTTTTGAATTATTAAAATTAAAAGATACTTCCATGTGGGCTATTTTCTCACAGATGATTGATGGGAACGAAAAAGAAATTATATTTTTAGATAACGAGAATAAGATTCTTTTCAATTATATTTTACCAGCTGATGCCGAGAAACTGGAAGAAGATAGAAAAGAATTCTCTAAGCAGTTTGCTGATAAACTTGGTAGTCTAAATTAAAAACTAATGAATAAGAATTATATTTTTTCTTTACTGGGTCTTCTTTTATTCAGTATCGGAAATGCCCAAAGCTATAAAAAACCACTGGTATCAGCCATTAAAGAAACTGATCTTAGAAAAGACATGTATGAATTGGCTGCAGACCAATTCTGGGGTCGCGAAGCAGGAACTTTAGATGAATTAAAAGTATCAATGTGGCTGGCTGATAAAGCAAAAGAAGCAGGAATGAAAGCTGCAGGAGACAATGGTACTTTTTTCCAATTTTTTGAGATGTACAGACATCAGGTGACTCCACAAAGCAGCCTGAAAATTGGTGATACGAATCTAAAGTTATGGAAAGACTTCCTTGTCGCTGAGCCTGTAAATGCTTCTGTAGATGCAGAAATTGTGTATGCAGGAAATACTGAACCTGAAGATCTCTCTAAACTGAACCTTAAAGGAAAAGTACTGGCAGTAAATGCTTCTGACAAGAACATCGATAAAGACATGACTCTTTTTGTAAGAAGATATCCCGGATTTGTAAGAACAAAGTACTACAATAAAGCGAATGAACTGGGGGCAAAAGCCATCATTTTTATCACTGATGATATTTCAGAAAAAAGTTGGGTGGAAGTACTTCCTCAAATGACCAGAGGCGGCTATGGTGTAGAAGGTTTAAGAGAAAAAATCACCAACAATATTCCTGTTCTTTGGATTAAAAGGGAAAATGCAAATTGGGTAAAAAGTAATCCTAAACTTTCTCTTAATCTAATGACTGAAACATACAAATATCCTTCTGTAAATATCATTGGAAAAATAGAAGGTACGGATCCTGTTCTTAAAAAAGAATATGTTCTGTTGAGCGGACATCAGGATCACGACGGCATCAGACATCCTGTAAAAAATGATACCATCTATAATGGTGCTGATGACAATGCAAGTACCTGTGTTGCAATGCTGGCCATGGCAAGAGCATACAAAAAACAACCAGGAAAGAGAAGTATCTTATTTGTATTCCATGGTGCAGAAGAAAGAGGACTGCTTGGTTCAAGATGGCATGCTGCTCATCCTGTTGTTCCAAAAGAGAATATTGTAGCAGTCCTGAATGGGGATATGATCGGAAGAAACGATAATAATGAAGCGGCTTTATTAGGAGGAAATGCTCCTCATAAAAACTCTGAAGAACTTGTAAAAATGGCTGAAGAGGCCAATAATGAAAGTACAAAATTCAAGTATTTAAAAGATTGGGATTCCCCCAATCATGCTGAGTATTTTTATTTCAGAAGTGATCATCTTCCTTATGCTAAAATCGGAATTCCGGCTGTATTTTTCACCAGTGTACTGCATGATCAATACCACACTCCACAAGATGAATCTGAAAACATCAACTACAAGAAGTTATATAAAATGACAGAATGGATGTACAGAACATCCTGGAAAGTAGCCAATGAGGCAGAACGTCCGAAAGTGATTTCAAATTTTACTCTTGAAAGATAAATGACCAACTCCGGCTCCCTGAAGGGAGCCGGAGTTTTCTTGTGATAATCTGATAAAATAATGCCACGAATGCACGAATGATTTTATTCGTGCACCCGTGGCTAATAAAAATATAACGGAATTTTAACACCATCTTAGATCTGTTAAATCAGCAGATTCATTAAAGACGGATCATTATTGAGATAATTCACAAAGAAATCCTGCTTTTTCATATTATCCATTAGTGGAGTGAAATCTTCTTTTTGTTTCAGTGCAATTCCTACTACTGCGATCCCCTTTTCTTTTGAATTCTTCTGGGTATATTCAAAAAAGGTAATATCATCAGTAGGTCCGAGCACATCCATCACAAAGGTTTTCAAAGCTCCGGGGCGTTGTGGAAACCTCACCAGAAAATAATGCTTTAAGTTAGCATGCAGTAAAGCTTTTTCTTTGATCTCTTCCATTCGTGTGATATCATTATTGCTTCCACTGATGATACAGACTACATTTTTTCCCTGTATCTGATCTTTGTATTTTTCCAATGCAGCTACTGAAAGAGCTCCTGCCGGTTCTACCACAATAGCATCTTTATTATATAATGAAAGTATCGTTTCACACACAAGCCCTTCTTCTACTGTAGCCATATCATAGAGCGTGTCTTTACAAAGTTGAAACGTAAGATTTCCTACTTGCTGTACAGCGGCACCATCTACAAAGCGGCTAATCTTTTCAATATGTACAGGCTGTCCTTCTTCCAGCGCTTTTTTCATACTTGCTGCAGCCGAAGGTTCTACTCCAATGATTTTTGTTTGAGGAGATAATTCCTTAAAGACAGAACAAATCCCGGCTGCCAGTCCTCCACCGCCAATCGGTACAAAGAGATAATCAATAGGTTCGTCACTCTGTTCAAGGATTTCCAATGCCGTTGTGGCCTGACCTTCAATAATCGCAGGATCATCAAAGGGGTGAATGAATATTCCTTCGTGCTCATTGCAAAACCTCATCGCTGCCTCTTTTGCCTCATCGAAGGTATCACCCCATAAAGCAACATCAATATAATCACCACCAAACATTTTTACCTGCTCCAGCTTTTGTCCCGGTGTTGGTAAAGGCATAAAAATAGTTCCTTTCACTTTCATCCTGTTACAGGCAAAAGCAACTCCCTGGGCATGATTTCCTGCGCTGGCACAAACAATTCCTTTGGACAATTCTTCATTAGACATTGTTGCCATTTTATTGTATGCCCCTCTGATTTTGTAAGACCTTACTCGTTGAAGATCTTCTCTTTTAAAGTGTATTTTCGCATGATAAACCCTAGACAAGTTGTTATTAACAGCTAAAGGGGTTCTGACGCATACACTTTCAAGTCTTTCTGCCGCTTTGTAAACGTTATCCAACATGGATAAGTAGGTTTCTCCCGTCCTCATTTTTTGTTTGTATTAATTATTCTCAGGTCTCAGGCTGCGTACAGTTTTTCCTGCTTGCCACATTTCGCTTTCTCTTAACTCTGTTAACTCTACTTCTAATTTTTCTCTGTAATCAGGCTTACTGTTGCTGTCAATAGATCTTTGCGCTTCATTTCCTGCTGCAACATTATCATACAATTCTTCAAATAAAGGAGAAGTTGCATCTCTAAAACGTTTCCACCAGTCCAATGCACCTCTTTGAGCCGTGGTACTACAATTAGCATACATCCAATCCATTCCGTTTTCTGCAACCAATGGCATCAATGATTGGGTAAGTTCTTCTACCGTTTCATTAAATGCTTCAGAAGGGCTGTGTCCATTTTTCCTTAATACATCGTATTGTGCAGCAAATATTCCCTGTACAGCACCCATTAATGTCCCTCTCTCCCCTGCAAGGTCACTGTATACTTCTTTTTAAAGTCTGTCTCGAATAAATATCCACTTCCTATCGCAATACCAAGAGCAGCTACTCTATCTCTCGCTTTTCCTGTTGCATCCTGATAAACGGCAAAGCTGCTATTTAATCCTCTATCCTGAAGGAACATTCTTCTCAACGAAGTTCCTGATCCTTTAGGAGCTACCAAAAAAACATCTACATCTGTCGGAGGAACAATTCCTGTACGTTCATTAAAGGTAATCCCGAATCCATGAGAAAAATACAATGCTTTTCCTGGTGTAAGATGTTGTTTTACCTTTGGCCAATATTCAATTTGTGCAGCATCACTCAGAAGGTAACAGATAATAGTACCTTTTTCTAAGGCTTCCTCTATTTCAAATAAAGTTTCTCCTGGTACAAATCCGTCAGCAACTGCCTTATCCCAGGATTTAGAATTCTTTCTCTGCCCTACAATTACATTAATTCCGTTGTCTCTCTGGTTAAGTGCCTGCCCAGGCCCCTGTACTCCATAGCCGATTACAGCTACTACTTCATCCTTTAATACTTCCTGTGCCTTTTGTAATGGAAATTCTTCTCTTGTTACTACGTTTTCCTCTACTCCTCCGAAATTTAATTTTGCCATTTTCTGTAATTTAATTTTGTTATTTATGATATTGATTAATAAAAACTGATTTCTCTTATGCTAAAATCAAAAAAGATTGTATTGTAACATTTAAGTTCACTTTAGTAAGTTCAGATAATGCCAATAAAAAAGTTCACATAAGATGAAAATCAAAGATCTTCAAAGAACTTTAGTGTACTTGATATGCATCAGATCTGTCACTTAAAAATATCTTAAGTGTTATTTTCACCGTTTCATATAACGTCTTGTATTGTTATATTCAGCTAGCATATTCTATTGCCGTGAAATATGGGTTTTTGTGATAATGAACCTCCAATATATCCACTTGTTTTTCCATTTGTCTGGTGATTTTTTGTACAGATTCTTCTGTTTCTCTAATGGTAATCACAAACTTTCTGATATTTTCCATCTCAGCGGGTCCCATATTAAAATTGACCATGGAAATTCTTCTTCTCGAAAAAATAGCATTGATCCTGCTGATCAATCCTAAACAGTCTTCTGTATAAGCTGTTATCGTATATTCTTTATGTTCTTTTTTCATATTTTTATATTTAATTTATTGTTGATTCAATACAATCTCTGAAACACTTTTCCCTTGTGGAATCATTGGAAATACATTATGTTTTTTCCCAGTCATTACCTCCAGCAAAAAGGCTCCTTGATGGGTAAGCATTTCATCAATAGCTTCTTTAATATCTTCTCTTTGGGTTATTTTTCTTCCGGGAATATGATATCCTTTTGCTACCTGTACAAATTCCGGACTCTGAATATCTACAGAAGAATAACGTTCCTCATGAAACAATTCCTGCCACTGTCTTACCATTCCCAGATAGCTATTATTCAGAATTAAAATTTTAACTTCAGGATGATATTGCATGATGGTACCTAGCTCCTGAATATTCATTTGAGCCCCTCCATCTCCCATCACTGCTATAATTGGAAACCCAGTTTCTCCATATGCTGCTCCTATTGCTGCAGGAAGGCAAAACCCCATGGTACCCAATCCACCACTGGTAATATTGGTTCGAGGATGTTTAAATTTTGAATATCGGCAGGTTATCATCTGATGTTGTCCCACATCTGTTACAATAACAGCTTTCCCCATAGTTCTTTCATTAAGATGTCTGATCACTTCTCCCATAGTGATTTCTCCTTCCTCCGGATATAATTCCTCATTAATAAGATTAATATTTTCTGTCTCCAGGCAATCTTTGAATCTTTGATGCCATTCCGAATGTTCTTTATTGTTAATCTGTTTTGTAAGAATTGGTAAAGTTTCCTTACAGTTTCCCAGAACCGGAACATCTACTTTTACATTTTTATTGATTTCTGCTTTGTCAATATCCAGATGAATGATCTTTGCCTGTTTGGCATATTGATCCAGTCTTCCGGTCACACGGTCATCGAAGCGCATGCCTATTGCAATCAGAGTATCACATTGGTTGGTAAGGATATTGGGGCCATAATTTCCGTGCATTCCTACCATTCCTACTGCTTGTGGATGATCTGTAGGAAGTGCTCCCATTCCAAGAGCAGTCCATGCTACCGGAATTCCTGATTTCTGCAAATTCTATAAATTCCACTTCTGCTTTCCCCAACATGATTCCCTGTCCAGCAATAATGAAGGGGCGTTCTGCATTATTGATCAATTCTGCAGCTCTCTCCATAGCTTCCATAGAGGGAACAGGATCAGGTCTATAACTTCTCAGAGAATGACAAGGTGTATACCCTTCATATGATACTTTTTGCAGTTGCGCATTTTTCGTAATATCAATAAGAACCGGCCCCGGACGTCCTGATTTAGCAATATAAAATGCTTTGGCTAACACTTCGGGAAGTTCATTGGCATCTGTTACCTGATAATTCCATTTGGTAACCGGACTCGTAATATTCATCACATCAATTTCCTGAAAAGCGTCTGTTCCCAGAAGGTGTTCAAATACCTGCCCTGTGATGCATACAATTGGCGTATTATCTAACAATGCATCTGCTAGTCCTGTCACCAGATTAGTTGCTCCGGGACCACTGGTTGCCATCACTACACCTACTTCACCGGATACTCTTGCCAATCCTTGTGCTGCATGTACAGCAGCCTGCTCATGACGGACCAGGATATGCTCCAACTGTTCTTTATAATCATAAAGCGCATCATAAATAGGGATAATAGCACCTCCGGGATACCCGAAACCGTTTTCACACCCTCCTGAAGAAATGCTTCAAGGATAATCCGGCTTCCGCTCAGTTCTTTTTCTGTTGAAAGATTTAAATTCTTCATGATGTTTTGATTTTAAATTTCATCCGTTACACAGCCTTCAGCAGCAGATGATACCGTTAATGCATATTTATAAAGCAACCCTTTTTTAACTTTTAGAGCAGGTTTCTGCCAACCTTCTTTTCTTTTTTTGATTTCTTCCTCTGAGACCTTAAGCTGTATGGTATTATTTACCGCATCTATTTCGATAAGGTCATCATTTTCTACAAAGGCAATCAGACCACCTTCATGAGCTTCGGGAGTAATATGTCCCACCACAAAGCCATGAGTTCCGCCACTGAACCTTCCATCTGTAATCAAAGCGACACTATTTCCTAATCCGGCTCCGATTAAAGCACTGGTAGGTTTCAGCATTTCCGGCATTCCGGGAGCTCCTTTTGGTCCTTCATTCCGAATCACAATCACATCTCCATGCTGTACGGTTCCATCTTCAATACCTTTGATGAGGTTCTTTTCGCCATCGAATACACGGGCTTTTCCTACAAATCTTTCTCCTTCTTTTCCCGTTATTTTGGCTACACTTCCTTTTTCTGCAAGATTTCCATAAAGAATTCTCAAATGACCGGTAGGTTTCACCGGGTTCGATAATGGTCTAATAACTTTCTGAGCATCAAAATCCAAGCTTAGTACCTTTTCAAGGTTTTCGGCTAATGTTTTTCCCGTAACCGTCAAACAATTTCCATGTAGCAAGCCTTCTTCCAGTAAGTATTTCATTACAGCAGGTGTCCCTCCGTGCTCATGTAAGTCCTGCATCAGGTATTTCCGCTTGGTTTGAGATCTGCTAAAACGGGAGTACAGTCACTCATTTTTTGGAAATCATCCTGAGTAAGAGGCACCCCTACACTTTTAGCCATGGCTATAAAATGAAGAACAGCATTGGTACTTCCTCCTAAAACCACAATGAGACGAAGTGCGTTTTCAAAAGCATGTCTTGTCATGATATCTGAAGGTTTTATATCTCTTTCCAGAAGAATCTTCAGGTATTGGCCTGCTTCCAGGCATTCATTCTGTTTTTCTTTACTTAAAGCCGGATTGGATGCTGAGTAAGGAAGGCTCATCCCTAGCGCTTCTATTGCAGAAGCCATTGTATTTGCGGTATACATTCCACCACATGCACCAGCACCAGGACAGGAATTTTTAACAACTCCATCAAAATCTTCCTCTGAGATCTCACCTGCTATTTTCTTTCCCAACGCTTCAAAGGCAGAGACGATATTCAGGGTTTCCCCTTTATAACATCCCGGAGCAATCGTTCCTCCATATACCATCAGCGAAGGTCTATTTAATCTTCCCATTGCGATGATCGTTCCCGGCATGTTTTTATCACAACCTGGTAAAGCAATAAGTCCGTCGTAATATTGAGCTCCACAAATGGCTTCAATGCTGTCTGCAATCACATCCCGGCTGACCAGTGAATAACGCATTCCGTCTGTACCGTTACTCATCCCATCACTTACTCCAATTGTGTTAAAGATCAATCCTGCCAATCCATGATCCCAGGTTCCCTTTTTAACGACTTTAGCCAAATCATTCAGGTGCATGTTACAGGTATTTCCATCATATCCCATACTTGCAATTCCGATTTGTGCCTTGTGCATATCATCTTCTGTAAAACCTATTCCATATAGCATTGCTTTTGCTGCTGGCTGTTCGCTGTTCTGTGTGAATGTTTTTGAATATTTATTTAACATATTATCCCGCATTTACTATTCTTTCTGTCTCTTTAAAAGACTATTTTTTACTTAATTTTGATCCAAAACTACAGCTTGTAATATTTTTTCATTTTCAACTTTTCTGAAAACTACAATACTCAACTATTTGGAATTCATTTTTAAACCACTGATTATCAATAAAATAAACACCTGTAATTTACAATGACAAAACTCTCACCAATTTCAAATAAGCCTGTTGAACCTTCTCACTGGCGGTGTCTTCCCATTTTTTTGTGAAAGGAACATCATCCAAAGAATCCAAGGCTACAATTTCAGCTGCTGTACCACAGAAAAATCCGGCATCTGCCCCTCTCATTTCTTCTGGTTTAAAAAGGGTTTCTTTAACAGGAATATTCAGTTCATTGCATATTTCAAAAACCGTCTGCCTTGTGATACCGGGAAGAATGCTTCCTTTTGCAGGAGTAAATAATGTCCCGTCTTTTTCATAAAAAACATTAGCGCCTGAACTTTCTGCCACATGTCCATTCTCATCCAATACCAGAGCTTCATCATATCCTTTGTCTTTTGCATCCTGACAAGCTAAAATAGAGTTCACATAGTGGCCGCCTACTTTTGCTTCGACCTTAAAAGCTTTCGGATTAGGACGCTGAAATTCCGAAGTCATGATCTTCATTTTATCTGCCAGATAGCCATTGCTCCATTCCCAGGCTAATAAAGACAGGTAAGATTCTTTACCTTTTGAAAGCGACATATTGGGCGAGCAGGTTACCAAAGGCCTGATATACGCATCAGTAAAACCGTTAAGCTCCAAAAGTTCATAGGTAAGTTCCGTAAGCTGATCTGCTGAATAATCAAAAGGGATATGCATCAGTTCTGCGGATCTTTGTAATCTTTCATAATGCTCTTTCGCTTTAAAGATTCTGGTACCATGGGCAGTACTGTAGGATTTGATACCTTCAAAAACTGAATATCCATAGTGAAGCGATTGCCCGTAAAGATTGGTTCCGGCTTCTTTGGCCTTCATAAAATTTCCATTAAAATAGATGATCGTGTCGTCGTTGTAATACATGTTATAGGGGGTTAAAATTTAACAAATGGGAATAAAAAAAGCCCTCTCACAGTGTGAGAGGGCTCAATATATGTACAGTCATACATCTTCCGTCTCACACACGTAAGGGAATAATAATGACGATAATAATTACTGCGAATAATGGATACATACTTGTACTTTAAAAATTAAAACAAAAAAAGCCGCTTCAAAATGAAACGGCTTATATATAATTTAAATTAAAATCTATTTTAAAATGCCGTTTCCTGACTGTTGTAAATGACAACAGTTGCAATAGAAATGACAATAATATTTTTCTGATTCGTAAAATTCATAATGCAAATGTATAAACTTTTTAAAATCCCACAAGTTTTTTTAACACTTTTTATTTTTTTCGTAAAAAATGCTTGACGGTTTCCTTTGCTTCAGCTACATCGTGAACTCTCAAAATTTTAGCACCTTGTTCCAATACTTTCATGTGCAATTTCTGCGTTTCCTCATTGATATCCAGAGGTGATTTCCCCAACGGTTTATAAATAAATGACTTCCTGGAAATACCGATCAGTAAAGGAAATTTCCAAATCCAAGATATTCAACCTCATTGATCATTTTCATCTGATCTTCTACGGCTTTCCCAAAGCCAAAACCAGGATCTAAAATGATATCTTTTACCCCTTTTTGCAACAATTCATTAGCCTTTTCAGAAAAGTATCGATTCACTTCTAATGTGATGTCTTCGAATTTAATTTTATCATGCATGGTTTCATACGAAGGATTGACATGCATCAAAATGTATGGAAGTCTGGTTTCTGCTGCTGTATCAAACATTTTTTCATCATATTGACCTCCCGAAATATCATTAATGATGTCTACTCCTTCATTGAATCCAAATCTTACCGTTTCAGCGTAGAATGTATCCAATGAAATAAGTACTTCAGGAAACTCTTTTTTGATCAGAGAAATGCTGTTCCCAAGTCTCATAATTTCCTCTGCACTGCTCAAAAACTCAGCATTGGGGCGTGTAGATTGTGGCCCGATATCAATAATTTCGGCTCCCTCTTTCAGCAACTTCTCGGTATGCTCTAATGCCAGTTTCTCATCATTAAATTTTCCACCATCTGAAAACGAATCCGGAGTAAGGTTCAGGATTCCCATGATCTTTGGAGTATCCAGCTGCACCAGTCTGCCATTACAGTTGATAGAATGGGTTTGAGGGTAGGAGAGTTTTAGAGTTTTAGAGTTTGAAAGCATAGGAGTTTATAAATGATGAATGATTTTATCTCCTGCAAAATTAGTGATTTGTGCTTGGAATGGGAAGCTAATGCCCGGAAATTAGATCTCTTTTTACCTATTTTCACTTGACACTCTCACGCTCGCTTACACTCCTACTCTAAAACCTACAACTCTCAAACATGATTCCTAGAAATTAGTTCTACTTAATTACTTGCTTCCACTCGATACCCTCACACTCTCTTACACTCCTACTCTCAAACCCTAAAACTCTCCTACCCTAAAACCTTCAAACATGATTCCCCTCAGACTCGTTTCATAAACAAAACCGAATTCGTATATTTGGAAGATTAAGAAATTTTATGTCAAAAACATCAGTACAGTTCGAGAAAGTTATCAGTCAGTGTCGTGATCTTTTCAGTAAAAAATTACAAGACTACGGGCCAGCATGGAGGGTTTTAAGACCTAGCTCCATTACAGATCAGATTTATATCAAAGTGAACAGAATCCGTACGTTGCAAATGACTGATGTAAAAATGGTGGATGAAAGTGAAGAGGATGAATTTATCGCCATTGTGAACTACTCTATCATTGGACTTATTCAGCTTGAAAAGGGGCTTTCCAATGATTTTAACGAAAATAAGGAAGAAATTTTAAGTCTGTATGATAAATATTCCCATGAAGCGCAGGCTTTAATGGAAAGAAAAAACCATGATTATGGAGAAGCATGGAGAGATATGAGAATCTCTTCTATTACAGATCTTATTTATCAAAAAGTATTAAGAACCAAACAGATTGAAGACAATCAGGGAAAGACCATCGTATCAGAAGGCCTTGATGCTAACTATTTCGACATGCTGAATTATGCTGTTTTCTGTCTTATTAAATTCTCTGAACAAAAAAACCAATTCGAACCCAAAACTATTTAACATGATCAAAGGTTTATTACGCTTTATTATCGCTGTCATCTTTATCCTTTCCGGCTTTGTAAAAGCTGTGGATCTCGTAGGATTCTCCTTCAAAATGGAGGAATATTTCTCTCCTGCTGTTTTCAATATGCCGTTTTTTGAAAAATTTGCCCTGCTGTTTTCAATTATCGTAGTTGTACTGGAGCTTTTCCTTGGATTTATGCTGCTGCTGAAAATGAAGCTTAAATTTACCTTATCAGCCTTAATAGCTGTTTGTATATTCTTTGGATTCCTTACTTTCTATTCTGCGTATTTCAACGTAGTTACAGATTGTGGATGTTTGGAGACGCTATTAAATTTACCCCTTGGCAGAGTTTCTTTAAAGATGTTGCTCTTCTTGTAGGCCTTATCATTCTGTTTGTATTGTATAAAAAAGATTTCCGTAAAACGGATGAATATGGCAGCAGCAGAAAAGAATCTACGGGTAAGTTCAAATATTATATTTTCGCTGCTTTTTCTCTAGTGATGATCTACATTATGGCTCAAGGAATTATGCATGAACCGATCATCGATTTCCGTGATTATAAAATTGGAACAGACATTAAAGGAGAGAAAGAAAAAATCAATAAAAATCCTTCTGAATATAAGACTTTCTACTCCCTGAAAAATCAAAAAACAGGTGAAGCTGTAAAGGTGAATCAGGACGATTACATTAAAGAAACAAAATACTGGGCAGAAGGTTCACCATGGAAAATTGAAGAAGGAAAAAATGAATCTGTATTGATTAAAGAAGGCTATAAATCTGAAATTGTAAAATTTAAGATCGAAGATCCTTCAGGAATGGAACTTACCGATGAAATCATCAAAGCTCCAAAAGCAATTCTGGTATTTTCTTATCATCCGAAAGAGGTTTCGGCAGAGCTTATTCAAAAAGTAGAAGCTAAAGTAAATGCTCAGAAAGGAGCACTTATCTATGGCGTTTCAACGGATCAAAATACTTTTAAAACGATTAAAAATGCAATGATGGACGGCACTGCTATCAAAACCATTGCCAGAAGTAATCCATTTGTATTGATCCTTCAAAATGGAAAAATAGTTGACAAGCAGCCTGCAAAGGATTATGTTAATTAGAAGATAACAACAGAAGAGATGTTGAGACAAGAGACTTTAAATATTCTTATCAACAACCTTAAACACTAAACTTAATTTTAAAACGTATGCAAAAATCAAATAAATCTATCGCTGGTTACCACTTATTAATGATCCTTTCTTCTGTAGACGGAGAATTTGCTCCTGAAGAAGGAATGTTGGTACAACAATATCTGGCAGATGAATTTCCCTTCAGAATGAACCTTGATAATGAGTTGGAAACCCTTGCTCTTTTACAGCCTGAAGAATGGAAAGACCACTTTGAATTCCATGCAAGATGTTTTCACGATGATTCTACAGAAGATGAGCGTGTAAAATTTGCTCAGTTTGCTAAATCTCTGATCAAAGCAGATCATAAGGTAACTGAAGAAGAACATACTTTCTATATTCTTCTGAAAAACCTTTGGGGATTGGCATAAGCTTCTTTCCAAAATAAAAATCATGAAAAAAATTTATCTAGGATTATTAGTAATGAGTGCATCTACATTTCAATCGCAGAAATTTCCGGATCTAAAAGCGCCTGTTGCAGAAAAACAGGAACACATCAGAGAAATCCATGGTGATAAGGTCAATGATCCTTATTACTGGATGATTGATTATTTTAAAAAAGGAAAAGATTCTAGCAAAGTCGTTGATTATTTAAAAGCTGAAAACACTTATTGGGCAGGCATGATGAAAGATACAGAACCTTTCAGAGAAAAGCTTTTCCAGGAAATGAAAGCCAGAATCAAGGAAAAAGATGAGTCTGTACCGGTTTTCAAAAACGGATATTTTTATTATACCCGTACAGAAGCGGGGAAACAATATTTTAAATATTGCAGAAAAAAAGACAGCCTTACCGCTCCCGAAGAACTTCTTCTGGATGTAGATAAACAGGCTGAAGGTCATTCGTACTATTCTGCTTCAGGATTCAGTATCAGTCCTGATAACACGAAAATGATTTTCGGAGTGGATAATGTTTCCAGAAGACAGTATTCTTTATTTTTAAAAGATCTCAATACAGGAAAGATTACCGATCTGGGGATAAAAAATACAGCCGGATCATCAGAATGGGCCAACGACAATAAAACGATTTTTTACACAGAAAATAACCCGGAAACTCTTTTATCCGAAAAAATAAAAAAACATATTCTGGGTACAGATGCTTCTAAAGACATCGCTGTGTATGAAGAAAAAGACAAAACCAATTACATTTCTGTATACAAATCTAAGAATGAGAAATTTATTCTGATCTATTCAGGAGCCACTACTTCTTCCGAAACAAGATATCTGGATGCAGACCGCCCAGACGGAGATTTCAAGATTTTCCAGCTAAGAATGAAGAACATTCTGTATACTGTGACTCCTCTAGAAGATAAATTCCTGATCAAAACCAATAAAGACGCTCTTAATTTTAAGGTTGTAGAAACGCCTTTAGACAAAACAGGTGTTGAGAATTGGAAAGATTTTGTTCCGCACAGAACAGAGGTGTTATTGGAAAGTATAACAGCCTTCAAAAACTATCTGATTTTTAGTGAAAGACAAAATGGACTTACCCAATTGGTCATCTATGACCGAAAAACTGGTAAACAGGAGTTTTTAAAGTTTGATGAGCCTGCTTACACTGTTTTTTCATTAGGAAATCCTGAGTATAATACAGATAATTTCCGTTTTGGATATACGTCTATGATTACTCCAAGTTCTCAGTATGAACAGGATTTAAAAACCGGAAAAAGAACTCTTCTAAAACAGCAGGAAGTTTTAGGTGGTTATAATAAAGAAAACTATACTACGGAGAGACTTTTCGCTACGGCAAAAGACGGAACCAAGATTCCAATTTCAATAGTATACAAAAAAGGATTCAAAAAAGATGGAAACAGTCCGTTATTACTGTATGCTTATGGTTCTTACGGAAGTTCTATGGATGCTACCTTTGGCACCAACAGACTTAGCCTTTTAGACAGAGGTTTTGCTTATGCTATTGCTCACATCCGTGGAGGTCAGGAAATGGGAAGACAGTGGTATGAAGACGGGAAAATGATGAAAAAGAAAAACACGTTTACCGATTTCATCGATTCTGGAGAATATCTCGTGAAAGAAAAATATACCTCTCCTAAACATTTATATGCTCAGGGAGGAAGTGCCGGAGGTCTTTTAATGGGAGCTATCGTTAATATGAATCCTAATCTTTGGAATGGTGTTATTTCTCAGGTACCTTTCGTAGATGTTGTCAATACGATGCTTGATACGAGTATTCCTTTGACGACTAATGAGTATGATGAATGGGGTAATCCTAACAATAAGGAGGCTTATTTCTATATGAAATCTTATTCACCATATGAAAATATCGAAAAGAAAAACTATCCTAATCTATTGGTAACAACGGGTCTTCATGATTCTCAGGTACAGTATTTTGAACCTGCTAAATGGGTAGCCAAACTGAGAGAGATGAAAACGGATAAAAACGTTTTACTATTAAAAACAGACATGGAATATGGTCATGGTGGGGCTTCCGGCAGATTTGATTATCTGAAGGATCTTGCTTTGGTGTATGCTTTCATGTTTAAATTGGAAGGAATTAATAAATAAGGCTCTCGCAGATTTGCAGATAACGCAGATTCATATTTGATGACAGAAAATGAAATTTCATATATTGTACGAAAGAGTGTTTTCAATGTTTATAACCAGCTAGGCCCTGGTTTACTTGAATCTGTATATCAAAAAATTCTAATCTATGAATTAGAACAAAATGGAGTGAGTGTTAAATCCGAAGTGATACTTCCTGTTTATTATGACAATAAAAAATTTGATATCAATTTTAAAATTGACATTCTAGTGGAAGATAAAGTTATTTTAGAACTGAAATCTGTAAAAGAGCTTGATAATGTTTATTACAAACAATTATATACTTATTTGAGATTGTCGGACAAGAAATTGGGACTATTAATTAACTTTAATACAACCAATATTTTAGATAATATAAAAAGAGTGGTCAATAATCTGTAAAGATCTATTACGGCTACATTAATCTGCGAAATCAAACTAATCTGCGAGAGAAAAAATAATGCACGCAGATTTTGCAGATAACGCAGATTCACAGTATGAATTTAATTAAAAAGTAAAATAAATCAATATATAAATCTTATGAGAAGAAAAATAGTTGCAGGCAACTGGAAAATGAACAAAAATGTAATTGATGCACAACAATTAATGATTCAATTGCTAAGCTATAAAAACAATAATGCTACCAACTGTGAGGTTTGGATCGCTCCCCCATCTTTGTATCTAATGATGGCTAAAGACATCTTTGAAAAGGATGAGATCGGTGTATTTTCGCAGGACATGAGTGAGCACGAAAGCGGAGCATACACAGGAGAAATTTCTGCTGATATGTTGGAATCTATCGACGCTACAGGTTCTTTGATCGGACACTCTGAAAGAAGACAGTACCATGGTGAAACAGATTCTCACTGTAACAGAAAAGTAAAATTAGCATTGGATAAAGGTCTTACTCCCATCTATTGCAATGGAGAAACTCTTGAACAAAGAAAAGCAGGACAACACCTTGAGGTGGTTAAAAACCAAACTGAAGTAGCTCTTTTCACACTTTCTGCTGAAGAGATCAAAAAAGTGGTTATCGCTTACGAACCGGTTTGGGCTATCGGAACAGGAGAAACTGCTAGTCCGGAACAGGCTCAGGAAATTCATGCTCATATCAGAAATACAATTGCCACTAAGTACGGGCAAGAAGTAGCTGATGAGGTTTCTATCCTTTATGGAGGTTCTGTGAAACCAGACAATGCTAAGGAAATTTTCTCTCAACCGGATATTGACGGTGGTTTGATTGGAGGTGCTGCTTTAAAATTAGAGGATTTCTCTAAAATTATTGAGGCTTTCAACTAATATTGAAAAGAACAATATACATACAAAAATCCCCTGAAGGTCATTTTCAGGGGATTTTATTATAGGTTTTGGCTAAAGCCAATGGAAGATATTTTTATTTTTTTAAACGGGCTAAAGCCCGTTTCTATTGAATAGGTTCTTTAAGCATTCACTTTAGAGCAAAAGACATACAGTTTGTCATTGACTACGTCGAATCTTCGATTTCTGACGAAGGAAGAATCTCTACACAACTTTTCTTACCATTTTACAGCTTAGATTTCTCAAGAATTCCACTGTTTCCGTTTTAAGTTTTGGAGTAAAATACTTCTATTGAACCATTTAAATGATATCCAATAAAAAACGGCGGAATAAATCCCGCCGTTTTCCTTTAAAAAAAATCTAATTATTGAATATCGACTACGTACATAGTTCCTTTATCTACCTTCCCGGTTTTAGGAAGTATTTTTGCTTTAGGATTTCCGTTCCCATCATCTACTACTCCAAAGTCATCATCATTGAAAACAGCCAGTTTATTATTTCCTAAATAAACAATTCCCTCGAATTTATCATGTTCATATCCCAGTTTAGCCACCAGGTCTACTGCTAATTTTTTAGAAACAGGTTTAATCCCTGCCTTGGTAAGCTCATCCCATGTACATTGTTCCAGAGCTTTTCCATTGACCAGCATTCCGTCTGCAGCTGCAAGATCAGTTCCGTTTACATCTGTGGCTTCAGCTAGATTAATTCTGTACACTTTTTTAATTCCACTTTGTGTTCCAAAATTACCGTCTCTCTCAATAACAAGAAATTCATTATTACCTAATGCTGTAATATCACAAACTGAGTCGGAAGCTCCGCCATCCTGTTTATAAAGATATTGCTTTGTTTTTCCGGTGGTGATATCGAAAGTAACGATCCTCGTTAAGGTTGTATTGGTTGCCAAAGCTTTTGAAGGAACAAACATCATAGATTGTATGGTTCCTACTAATGTTTTTCCATCCGGAGTTATACAAAGTCCTTCCATCCCTCTATTGGCTCTTCTTTTCGCCAAAACGGCAGGTAATTTTCTATTTCCTGTATTTACACCAATCGGGCTTATTCTTTCAAGCTCTACTCCATCGGCATTGTAATGAACAATATGCGGACCGTATTCATCGGATACCCAGAATGTCCCATCTGCTGCTGCCACAATACTTTCACTGTCTAAACCATAATTATCTGTGCCCAAACATTTCCTGCTGCATCATATGCTACTTCACCTGTACTGCCCATTCCCACAGGATTTGGAAGCCCTGTAATGGGTTTTCCTGCTGGATTTTTAAGCTTAATATACTTGATAACCTCTATTTTTCCGTCTGCATTAATTTTAAAATGCATAATGGTAGGAGTAAAATCAGGGGTTAAAAACTTTTTCCCTTTCAGATAATCTGTATTCGGACCACGGTCTGTAATGACATAAAACTCTCCTTTTCTCGTAGGATGAGCTGCTGCTCCGGAACCGAATCCGCCATTAATTACATCCACACCATTTATCGTTGCCAATTTCGTAAATGGAAACTCCTGTGGAAGTTTAGAATAATTAATGTCTTGGTTATTTACATTGGTGTCATCGTCTTTGCTGCATGACCATAATGCAGTCATCATCAAAGCAGATAATAGTAGTTTTTTCATATTAACTTTTATGGCGCGAAAGTATAAATTGATTATAAACTGATCTTGAATATAATGATAATTGTATTTTAACAATAGAATCTAAAGATGAATTCAATATAAACAACAAAAACACTATTTTAACTTAAAAAAGTAAATATTTATACCCAATATCCTATCAATCAATAAAATTCATTTTTAAATAATACAATTAATTTTCAAAAAGACTAGAAACAAATCTATAATTCACAAAACAGATATCAAAAATTTATGTGATATATTTGTCCTCTTTAAGGTTGAACACTGTTCATAATAGGGAATCAAGTGAGAATATTATCCAAATCTTGAGCTGTACCCGCAACTGTAAGCTGTTTATTCCTATAGTTTCATTATACCACTGGGCTTTGCCTGGGAAGGTTAGCTATAGGATGCGAGCCAGGAGACCTACCTTAAATAGACATTTAGTTTTAGGATATGGACATATCGTATGTCTTCATTTCCTATCAATAAGTTTCGGGAATAAAACTTTAATTTAATTATATTATGAGAAAAATCTATTTTTTTTTCTTACTGCTTTGTACGCAGTTTTTCTTTGCCCAATTCACAGAAAACGACATTAAGTTTTGGGTAGGAACCGGTTCTAAAAAAGCCTATTTCATTGCCGATTTTAATGACAACAATACTCCTACCTCTTATGCCTGGGGCTACCGTTTTGATGATGATAATTTAAAGGCAGAAGACATGATCAATGCTATCATTTCGGCAGAACCTAAAATGGAAGCTGATATTCTTTCAGGGTATATGTACAGTTTTGCCTACAACCACCATACACCAAGCACCGATGATTATTGGATTCCGTGGTTTGGGCCAAATGCAGAAAATATGTCTAATAACAATAATGGCCCAGGATCTGTTAATTTAACAGACGGGCTATGGTTTGGTATTTCCTATGGTATTGATGAAATAGATACTCCTCCATCAACTCCGGTACCTGCCTACAGTTCTCAATGGTACACCTCATCTCAAATTACCAACTGGATTGGAACTGGAACTCATAAAAGTCTTGTTGTTGTAGATTTTGGAACCCATAATGCTAATGGCAATGCCAATTCTTTTGTTTTTGGAATTCAATATAATGGCAGCATAACAGCGGAGCAAGCTCTGCAACTGATTCAGTCAAACGCTTCCTATTTCAATTTTACCTCCAATAATAACCAGGTTTCAAGTTTATCATTAAATAGCTTCTCAGGAAATAGCTCAGGAGCTGGAAACTGGAAATTATATACAGGAAAAGACCTTTCAAGCTGGCAGAAAAAAACTAATCTTAGTCAAATTCAACTGAACAACAATACGTGGTTGGGATTAAGCTTCGGTGAAAGAAGACCATTCACTCCTACTGAGGCAAGCAATGCTACATTATCTGTGGCTTCAGTCAATAAAAAAGCTTCCTTCAGCATTTACCCAAATCCAACAAGTGATTTTATTCAGATTGAAACATCTGAAAGCATCCAAGAAGTGAATATCTATTCTTCTTTAGGACAGAAAGTGATGACTTCCCCAACAACGAAGATTAATGTTAAATCTTTAAATACTGGAGTATACTGGGTTGAGGTTAAGACTAAGAATGGTTCTACCGTTCATAAGATTGTAAAGAAGTAGAGAGGGGATTATCACGTCTTCAATTGTGGTTTAATTCCTCATATTTATTTTGCTCAAGATATATATTCGTGACTAAAACAAAAAACGCATCCCAATTGGGATGCGTTTTTCGATATGATCATACAATCAATTATTTTTTCTCTGCTCTTTGAAGAACCTCATCTACCATTCCGTAGCTCTTAGCTTCTTCAGAAGTCATCCAGTAATCTCTGTCGGAAGATTCTCTACCCATTCATAAGTTTGTCCTGAATGGTGAGCGATGATGTCATAAAGCTCCTGCTTTAATTTCAGCATTTCTCTTAAGTTGATTTCCATATCAGAAGCTACTCCCTGAGCACCTCCTGAAGGCTGGTGAATCATTACTCTTGAATGCTTAAGCGCAGAACGTTTTCCTTTTTCTCCAGCAACCAATAATACAGCTCCCATTGATGCAGCCATTCCTGTACAAATTGTCGCAACATCCGGCTTAATGATCTGCATTGTGTCATAAATACCTAATCCTGCGTATACGCTACCACCAGGAGAGTTGATATAGATTTGAATATCTTTAGAAGGATCTGCACTTTCCAAGAATAAAAGCTGAGCTGTAACGATGTTCGCTACTTGATCATCAATTCCTGTTCCAAGGAAGATAATTCTGTCCATCATCAAACGAGAGAAACGTCCATCTGAGCAACGTTTAATCTTCTTTCCTCCATGATGTACGGAGTTAAGTTCGTTGGGCCATACATTCCCATATACTGATCGGTAGCTAAACCGTTGTTTCCTAAATGTTTTACAGAGAAATCTCTGAATTCTTTTTTAATGTCCATATTGATATTATGTATTATTTTAAAATATTTTCAAAGTTTAAATTACAATATTTATTCCTAAAATTTTATAGGACTTTTTGTCACAGAATCCGGAATCCTTTTGTCTTTAAACTATCTTTTTCTACCTGCATAGATTCCCTTGATTGGGGAATATTCGATAATATTACTGAGTCTGATAGAAGCTTGTTTCAATAAAGTAATCTTTTTAATCAGCTCATAATACTTTACATCATCCGTACTGCTGTATTGATCAAGTTCTTTCGCTGTTTCTGTAATCAGATAATCAATATATCTGTATTTATGTAGCAAAACATCACCCTGGATCTGATCTGCAACTTTATCACCATAATTAGGCGGATAAATATTTCTGGAAGCCCAGTTTTCCAGTTCATCCAGCGGCATCAAAGCATCTACAACCTTTGTAGTAATCTCTTCATCCATAAAAGATACAAAAAAGTTTCCACTTCTCAGCTCGTCTTTCTGAATCCCTTCCCTTACCTGATTGATAATGATTTCATTTTCTTTAACTAAAAATATATATTGTTCTTCCTCAAAATGATGAAGAATTTCTTCAATGACCGTAATCTGATACTCTTCATTATTCTCACTTTTTCTTTTAAGAACGATATCTCCAAACATCAGCATATGATCTACCAATTTATTCTCCATAAACAGGACATCAAATAAGAAAGGATCTTCTTTTTCCTTATCTAAAGGAACAATCTCCAACTTTGGAGCTGCTTTTTCCTTTTGTTGCTGCTGAACATGATGCGTCTGATTCTGGGTAATCTGCTTCTGAACATCTAATTCATTGAAAAGACTCTGCTCAGACAGTCCGAATTTATTGGAAACTTCCTTCAGATAAACTTCTCTTTTCAGTGCATTCTGCACAAAGGAAACCGATTTCACGATATCACGGATGGCCTCCGCTTTTTTGATAGGATCATTTCCAACATCCCGCAACAGAATTTCCGCTTTAAAGTCGATGAAATCCATCGCTTCATTTTCAATGTATTTTTCTACATATTCCTGCGGGTGTTTTCTGGCAAATGAATCGGGATCATCACCATCAGGGAACAGTAAAACACGGATGTTCATTCCCTCTGTCAGCAACATGTCTATGCTTCGGAAGCTGGCTTTAATACCGGCATTATCTCCATCAAAAAGAATCGTTACGTTTTCAGTAAGTCTCTTAATTAATTTAATTTGCTCAGTGGTAAGGGAAGTTCCGGAACTCGCTACAACGTTTTCAATTCCGGACATATGAAGTGAAATCACATCCATATACCCTTCCACCAAAAGACAGCCGTTCTTTCTGGAAATGGCCTGTTTACTCTGGTTTAATCCATAAAGTACATTGGATTTATGATAGATCTCCGTTTCCGGTGAATTGAGATACTTTGCTGTTTTTACGTTATTCTTAAGGATTCTTGCTCCAAAACCTAAAACCCTTCCTGAGAAACTATGAATCGGAAAGATTACCCTTTCGCGGAATCTGTCAACTCCGGCAGGAGTATTTTCAGGGAAAATGGAAAGTCCGGATCTTTCAAGAATTTCTTTAGTATATCCTTTCTCCAGTGCATAAGTTGTAAAAGCATTTTTCTTTTCGGGAGAATATCCTAGTTGGAATTTTTTGATGATATCATCCTTAAGCTCTCTTTCTTTAAAATAGGCAAGTCCTATACTTCTTCCCTCTTCATCATCCCAAAGGATCTCCTGAAAGTAAGTATTGGCCACTTCATGAATCTTATACAAGAGATCTTTTTCTGTCTGGGCATGTTTTGCTTCTTCAGAAATTTCACGCAGATCTTCCTCAATTTCAATTCCATATTTTTTGGCAGCGTGACGAAGAGCTTCAGGATAAGTGAAGTTTTCGATTTCCATCAGGAAAGAAATCGCAGTCCCACCTTTTCCGGTAGAGAAATCTTTCCAGATCTGCTTGCTTGGCGAAACAACAAAACTCGGAGACTTTTCCTCATGAAATGGGCTGAGTCCCTTAAAATTAGACCCTGCTCTTTTCAACTGAACGTACTCTCCTACTATCTCTTCTACCCGTATCGTTGAGAAAATTTTGTCTATTGTCTGCTTCGAAATCATACTACAAAATTAGGTATTTTTATGCAAAAGGTAACGAACTTTGAGCCAGAGAATTTGAGATAAATAGAGTTAAAAAACACAAAACAGCTCAATTAAACTTAATAATTAACCAATGTTTCATGATTTATTTTAAATAATAATATTCATAAAAAAATCTCCAAAAAGGAGATTTTTAATCGTAAGCTGTTTAATAAAAGAAATGATTTTTATTTCTTAATAAATATTTTTGTAGAAGTATTTCCTGACCTATCCGTAAACTCCACTATATAATTACCTGTACTAAGATGATCTACGGAAATCGAATTATTACTCACCTTTGAAGTTTCCAGTTTTTTTCCTTCCATTGTGTAGACTGTCGCAGAAATAATCTCCTTCTCTGATTTAAAATATAAATCTTTACCGGCAGGATTTGGATAAACTCCAGTCTGTTTTTTCTTCACCTCAATATCATTTACAGAAAGCGTGAGAGATGTTACGTTAAGAGTATAAGGAACCGTTTGCGGATCAGCCCACGAAGATATCAATATATAATAGGTATTGCCTGCAGTTACTGCAAAATTATCGACTGTTAAATCGTCTCCATCTGACACAATTCCTTCACATGCAGCATAATTCAATCCGATATCATCACAACTATTATAAACAAACAAACCAGTCCAACCTGTTCCATTTGGAATTTCTATTTTTATAGTTCCCGTAAATGCTGCTGTATAAGAATAAATCACATCATTACCTTTGTGATAATAATTTCCATACCCATCCGCCGAGCCACTGCAATCAGGACTATCTAAAGGATTAGGATCATAGTTATCTGCATAATTGGCAGTATCATCCGTTGTTGTATACGGTAAAGCGGTAATTACAATAGGATCAGTGCAGATTGTGCCCACCTGTGCACCTGCTATTCCAAAAAAAGAAATAAATAAAGCTAAGTAAATGTTTTTCATGGATAAATATTTAGTATTCAACCAAATTTAAATATTTATTAATATAAAAACAATAAATACCATTTAAAATAAACATAATAACACATAAACCTTTATATCCTATCATTATTATCAATCTAAATTATTATAAAAAACATAATTTAGATTTAAATTTGACAAATGAAAATAAAATCTTTACAAGAATGGCAGGAAGTTGTTGACAGCATTCTTCCTCATTTAAAACATAATATTCTTTTGCTTAAAGGAAATTTAGGAGCAGGAAAAACTACTTTCACTCAGTTCTTACTAAAAAATCTGGGAAGCGAAGATGAAGTAAACTCTCCTACCTATTCTATCGTTAATGAATACAATACCTCAAAAGGGAAAGTATTCCATTTTGATCTTTACCGCTTAAAAAACATTGAGGAAGTATATGATATTGGGATTGAAGAATATCTTGATAACTCTTTCCTATGCATTATTGAGTGGCCGGAAGTGTATGAAGAAGAGCTTTACGGGCTCAACTATCACACAATGAGTATTGTGAACACGGGTGAAAACAGAGAAGTTTCATTCGAGTAAATATTATGTATCTTTGCTTATTAATTCAGTATTAAAATAACAATCTGTAAGACATAATTTAATTTAAGGATGAGCACAAATATTTTTACTCCTTTCACAGAAGAAGAATTGATGCCGAAAGAGGAAAAATTGGAGGTTATAAAGAAGGGAAAACAGTTCAGTATTGGAATTCCTAAGGAAACCTGTCTCAACGAAAGGAGAACCTGCATTACTCCTGACGCCGTACAGGTGCTGGTAGAACATGGCCATGAGATCATTGTAGAATCAGGAGCCGGACAAGGTTCATTTTTTACAGATTTACAATATTCCGAATCCGGGGCAAAGATTACCAATGATCCGAAAGAAGCATTCGGTCAGGATCTGATCCTGAAAATCAATCCTCCTACTCTGGATGAAATTGACTTTATGAAACCTAATACGTATATGGTTTCAGCACTTCAGATCAACCTTAGAGATAAGGAGTATTTCCTTAAGCTTGCAGAGAAAAAAATAAATGCCATTGCCTTTGAATTTATCGTAGATGAATACAAACAGCTTGCATTGGTAAGATTAATCGGTGAAATTGCAGGAACCGTTTCTATTTTATACGCGTCAGAATTATTAGCCTTATCCAATGGTCTAATGCTTGGAGGAATTACAGGGGTAAGACCTGCCGAAGTAGTGATCCTGGGTGCCGGAATTGTTGGAGAATTTGCTACAAAAGCAGCTATTGGATTAGGAGCAAGTGTAAAAGTTTTCGATAACTCATTATCAAAATTAAGAAGGCTTCACACCATGGTAGACAGCCGTGTACCGACTTCCATTATTGATCCTAAAGAACTCAGCAAAAGCTTAAGACGTGCTGATGTAGTTATTGGAGCCCTTCCAAGATTAAATATGACGCCTATTGTGACTGAAGATATGGTCATGAAAATGAAAAAAGGCAGTGTCATCATCGATATTACCATAGACAACGGTAAGGTAATAGAAACCTCCGAGTTAACGACTATGGATGATCCTTACATCATCAAACATGGAGTGATCCACTGCGGACTTCCGAATCTTACTTCAAGAATGCCGAGAACCACTACCAAGGCTATCTCGAATTTCTTCCTTTCCTATATTTTAAATTATGACGAAGAGGGCGGCTTTGAAAACATGCTGATCCGAAAAAATGAAATGAAGCAGAGCTTATATATGTATAAGGGAAGACATACCAAAAAGATCATCTGTGACCGTTTCGGACTTACGTACCACGATATCAATCTTTTAATTTTCTAAATGAAAAAACTTAAATTTTATGCAATAGGCTTCCTTCCGGGGCTAGTTATCGTATTTTTTATCTTAAACAAAAAAGGCGCAAGCTGCAGTGGCTACTTACCAAACAGCCGTGTAATTGCCGAAACACTTTCTAAAGAATTTCAATATTCAGAAGAATTTCATAATGAAATGATTTTAAATAATATTGATGAAAAGTTTTTAAAAGACAGCATCATTACTAACGGAAAAGTAGATTTTGATCGCAGCCATGCACAAAAGAAACCTTGCCCGGATTATCTTATCACCTATCCTGAAAAAAATCCGAGGTTCGAAATTCATTTCGATAAATGTGAAGATCACGCAGGTTTTATTAGTTTAAAAAAACTTAAATAGTTTTCAAAAACAAGCTATGGAAGGCAATTACTACATGATTCATGATTATCTGATATTCATCGGAGTTTTTGCCATTTTCCTTTTGCTTGCGACAGGTATATATCTCTTTAGCAAAAACCAAAGGCTGAAACAGAACAATACCAAGCTTTTAGAAACTAATACAATCATTGAACAGCGGCTTAATGAGGTTCGTCTGGAACATATCGGAACAAAGCTGAATCCACATCTGTTTAAAAACATTCTGAATTCTGTTCAGTCTCACGCTTACCAGACCTATATGTCTCTGGATAAGCTGGCTAATGTACTGGATTATATTTATACGAAAGCAACAATAAATATGTAAGTCCAAAAGAAGAATTAAACTTCGCTTTAAGCCTTATTGAGATCAATAAAATTAAAGTGAATCCTCTCTTCGACTTTAGAATAAAATTCAAGATCAATAAATCGGATTCTCTATATGAGGAGAAGGTTTTTGCCCCTCTTATCTCCGTTGATCTTATCGAAAACGCTTTTAAACATACCGATTTCCTAGCTCAGGATTCTTTTATTTCTATTTTCATGGAACTTGAAAACCGGATATTCACCATGAAAGTAAGCAATAAAGCTTCTTTAAAGAATAGTCTGGAAAAGGAAAAAAGTGGTTTTGGAAGCCAATCTTTGGATCAGCGATTAAAAATGATCTACAATACCCATTACCAACTGGAAAAAAGTTCAAAAAACGGTATCTTCACGGCAGAATTAAAAATCAATTTAGGAGAGTTCTATGATAAAATGCGTTATACTAGATGATGAATTATTAGCCATCAGCTATTTAAAACTTCTATGCGAGCAGATTGATGACGTAGAAGTCATAAAGGCATTTAATAATCCTAAACTCTTTCTGAATGAAATTGATTCTCTTGATTGTAACCTATGCATTCTCGATATTGAAATGCCCGGAATGACAGGTCTTCAGGTCGCAGAAATCATCTCCGGTTCTAAAAAGATCATTTTCACCACCGCTTACAAAGAATATGCTGCGGAAGCCTTTGATCTTAACGTTGTGGATTATGTAAGAAAGCCTATCAAAAAAGAACGTTTGGTTCAGGCTTTTGAAAAGGCAAAAGAGCAAATCAGCACCATTCAGAAGAAAACCTTTATCGAATGGAATAGCAATATCGGTAAAACCGTTATTCTTACAGAGCAGATTTCTTATATCAAAACATCGGAAATCGACAGTCGTGATAAGGATATTATTCTTAATGACGGAACGACCATTGTTTTAAAGAACCTTAATTTTAAAAACCTTCTGGAAATGCTTCCTTCTAAGGATTTTGCGCAAGTCAATAAAAAGGAGATCATTGCCCTTTCTTCTATCAAAGTCTTAGGAACCAACGAAATTATCACGACCATTCCTTCAGAGGATGGCCATTTTCTTAAGCTTCAGATTGGGGATGCATACAAAAATTCATTAATGGAATTGTTTACAAAATAAAATCCCTAACGAATAATATTCGTACAATTGCTTTTAAAATGATCTAGGAAACTGGAGCGTTAAAAAAATGAATTCTGTGAACGTTAAGAAAACTCTATTGTCTGAGTGCGGGGTCATAATTGATAATAAAAATACAGTGCTACCGCACGAGTTTAGAGTTTTTAGAGAACAGATTTCATTTTTAGCAGAAGTTTCCAAGTCTTGAATTTTTGGTTCTTTTGTTTCAAGACAAAAGAACATTCAAAAGCTTTACTTCAACACGAGGATTTTTATTACATTTTTTACCCGATTCATTACATTTTAAAAACAAGCTATTTTACTGTAAACATATTCTCACCAACTTTGCATCAAAATAAAGGAATCATGAATTTGGGGAAATACAGAAATTTAATTTTCTACATCACTACTATAGCAGTCTTTTCCTGTCTGATGTACTTCTTCATTATAGAGGGGCAAACATTAGAGGTGAAGGAAAATATCGTTGCTAAAACAAGCAGCGGATCTACCTGGGATAATTTTCAGGAATCATTTAAAACAAATCTTCATCATCCTTTAGCATTATTATTAGCACAAATTGTTACGATCATCCTTACGGCAAGGCTTTTTGGATGGATCTGTATGAAGATTAAGCAACCTTCCGTAATTGGAGAAATGATTGCAGGTATTGTCTTAGGTCCTTCACTTCTAGGGATGTACTTCCCAGAATTTTCAGCATTCCTTTTTCCCAAAGAGTCACTGGGTAACTTACAATTTTTGAGTCAGATAGGGCTTATCCTATTTATGTATATAGTAGGAATGGAGCTGGATCTGAGTGTCTTAAGAAAGAAAGCCCATGATGCTGTAGTCATCAGCCACGCCAGTATTATTATTCCTTTTGCTCTTGGGATAGGCTTATCTTATTTTATTTACCAGGAATTTTCACCTGCTGGTGTCCAATTTACTTCTTTTGCCTTATTTATTGCCATTTCCATGAGTATCACTGCCTTTCCAGTATTGGCAAGAATTGTACAGGAAAGAAATCTCCAAAAACCAAACTGGGAACCATTGTGATTACCTGTGCGGCAGCAGATGATATTACGGCCTGGTGTATTCTTGCTGCTGTCATTGCCATTGTAAAGGCAGGTTCTTTTACAAGTTCCATCTATGTAATTATCATGGCTATTGCCTATGTGTTTCTGATGATTAAAATTGTAAGACCATTCCTAAAAAGAATCGGAGATCTTCAGGCTGGAAAAAACACCATTAATAAGCCAATGGTTGCAATTTTCTTCCTTACTTTGATCTTATCATCATACGTCACTGAAGTTATTGGAATTCATGCTTTATTCGGAGCATTTATGGCAGGTGCTATTATGCCTGAAAACGCAAAGTTCCGTACGTTATTTATCGACAAAGTAGAAGATGTTGCATTGGTACTTCTTCTTCCATTATTCTTTGTGTTCACAGGGCTTCGTACTCAAATCGGATTATTGAATGACAGCCATCTTTGGATGACTGCCGGATTTATTATTCTGACGGCTGTTATTGGAAATTTGCAGGAAGTGCACTAACAGCTAAGTTTGTGGGCATCAACTGGAAAGAAAGCTTAACCATTGGAGCCTTGATGAATACCAGAGGGCTTATGGAGCTTATTGTTCTTAATATTGGTTATGATCTGGGAGTATTAGGGCCTGAAATTTTTGCCATGCTTGTTATTATGGCTTTGTTTACGACTTTTATGACCGGCCCTGCTTTAGACTTTATTAATTTTATTTTTAAATCAAAAAAAGATGAAGACGATCCCGTTGATACTGCCAACGATTCAAAATACCGGGTATTATTGTCTTTTGATAAGCCTGAATCCGGAAGTACTTTATTGAAATTAGCTCACGATTTCACCCATAAAATGAATGGCAACAAAAGCATCACAGCCATGAATATTGCTCCTGTTGATGAGATGCATGCCTATGATATTAACGAATACGAAGAATCTCAATTCCAGAATGTCATTGAGAAATCACACGAACTGAATCTGGAAGTGACAACCCTTTTTAAAGCCTCTACTGATATAGAAAACGACCTGACCAGTATTACCAATAAAGGACATTACGATCTTTTGCTTATTATGCTTGGAAAATCTATGTATGAAGGAAGTTTATTAGGCAGATTACTAGGCTTTACCACTAAAATCATTAATCCCGAAAAACTTTTAAATACAGTAAAAGGTAAAGGAAATATCTTCAACAACTCTCCTTTTGACGACTTTACGCTACAGATTCTTGATAAAACCAATATTCCTGTGGGCGTTTTGGTAGAAAAAGACTTTAGCGCAGCAGATAAGGTATTTGTTCCGATCTTTAACCTCAGTGATTTTTATCTTCTTGAATATGCGAAAAGACTGATTAATAACAATAATTCTCAGATCATCATTCTGGACGCTGCAGGCCAGATCCGTAACAATATTGAAGTGAGAGAACTGATTCGAAGCATTGAACAGGTGGCTCCTAATCATATTACATTATATAACGAGAAAAAAATTGAAAAAGAGTTCCTGAATTCTCAGGATCTGATGCTCATCAGCAGCAAAAGCTGGAAAAGCCTGATCGATACAAAGAGTCTTTGGCTCTCTGACATTCCTTCAACATTAATTATATCAAATCCGTAACACCGATATTTTCTATTTCTACTAGAAGCTGTAAATATTATTCGTTGTCTGTAAAGAAAAAACGGGTATATTTATAGCTTCAATTTTTTTGAATATGCTGATTAATAATGAAAATGGCACCCTGGAATTGAATAATTTCGGTACTCAAATAAGTAGGAAAATGTCACTGGATCAGCTAAAACAGACTGATTTTTATAAGGAAAAATATCAGAATATGTGGGATGTGAAAACCGGATATTTTTGGTATTATTTTAAGGCTATAGAAGTTGAAAGTCATCAAATTTCTTTCAGCCTCTGTTTTTGGGGAGATCAGCTGCATAGTATTCAAATGAATACATGGGAAAGCTCTGACGCCAAAGATTGGAATGAATGGACAGAAGAAAAGGAAATGCAGGTATTTCACCGGAATAATAAATTTTTGACCCTGATTTTGGGAATACCACCCACCCGGAAAAAGAAAACACCTTATCCAAGCTGTACGTTTAATTTTCCATGGGGAAATATATGGTCAGTCTATGATCCGCGAAGTGCTAGCAGTTTTATGGGAATCAACTATGAAGAGAAAAAATAATTAATAACTATAAAAAACAAAAGATTAACTATGTGTCGATATGCCATGATGGTTTATAAATGTCATTATGCCTGTTTCAACTGTCAGAAAACGTTCAAACGTCGTGTTTTAAAAGATGTAGACAGAGATGCTCAGAAATCCGTGGAAGCCAAGTGTCCCGAATGTGGGAATCTTATGGCGAATATGGGTCTTGACTTTGAATCGCCGGCAAAAAATGATCATAAACAATGGGCACATATCCGCAATCTATATACAGTAGGAATTACCTTTCACTCTTGTGGATGTTCCGGACCCGGATATATTCCGCAGGATCGTAAAGCCATTATCTCTTATTTTGAAAAAATCCGTGCAGAATATATGCATTCCCTGGTGTATTGGAGATACCGTATAGAACCGGAAACAAAGAGGGAACGTGAAATTGAATATCAACAAAATCGTTCCAAGCTCTGGGCGGTGAGCAAAAATGCATTCAAGCAAACAGTAAGCAATCAGGAGGGAATCAATTACTGGATCAGTAAGATCAAAGAGGTTGAGGAACGTCTTAGCCTTATAAAAGATACAAAATAGCCTATTTTTTTAACCACAAAAGTCACAAAAGAGTTATAAATACTTACATTTTTTAAGTGTAAAGCTTCATGCATAAAAGAACACTAAAGTTCTAAAAGTGAATATTCTATGTGCCCTTTAGTTTGTAAAAAGAAATTAAGTTTACAAAATAAAAGCATTCACAAGAAACAGGGTGAACCATTATGTGTCCAAGGATTCGAGGCCTATACATAGATTATGAACCCTGTTTCTTTGAGAATAAGGTCATTATAGAAATTTAGGTTCGAGACCTATTATCAAGGGCTTAGACACGATTCTCAATGTGAATGATAACCTCAAAAAAAGTTATGAGACAAAAAGTACGTTATCGGCATTGATATTTCCAAATCAAAATTAGATTGTGCTATAATGGATTCTGAGTATAAGATCCAATGTGAGCAGATCATTCCCAACACAGAGAAAGGAATATCTTCATTTTTGAAAGGTATTTTAAAGCTTCTGAAAATAACCAAAGAAGACCTTTTGATTTGCTGCGAAAATACTGGAATTTATAACCGACCATTAGAGAAGTTTTGTTCAAAATCAGAGTATCTGCTTTGGGTGGAACATCCTGTTAAAATCAAAAAAGCAGCCAGTGATTTAAGAGGAAAAGATGATCGAAAAGATGCCAGAAGAATTGCAGAATACGCTGTTCGCTATCACGATAAAATAATGCCTTATGAGGAATCAGAGGAAGTTATACAACGAATGAACGTGCTGGCTAAATCCCGTGATACTTTACTATTGCAAAAAACGGCTTTGGAAAATCAATTAAGGGAAGCCAAAAGTCACGATGTGTATGTGTTTAAGCTATTGACCCAAGCCTTTTCAAAAACGCTGAAAACTCTTACCACATCTATAAAAACAATAGAAAATCAGCTTTCAGAACTTATGGAAATCCAAGATGAGATTAAGAAAAACAAAGAACTTTTGATTTCCATTCCTGGAATCGGAACTCAATGTGCTCTTAATTTGATCATCATTACCAATAACTTCAAATCGTTTGATAATGCTAAACACCTTGCTTGTTATGCAGGAGTTGTTCCGTTCAAAAATCAATCAGGAACCATCGTAAAAAAAGAACGTGTATCGAAAATGGCGAATCAAAAACTGAAAAAGCTGCTTCATTTATCTGCCATGGCAAGTATACGAGCAGACAAGGAATTAAAGACCTATTTTCTGAGAAAAGTAGAAGAGGGTAAAAATAAAATGAGTGTTCTTAATGCTATAAGAAACAAATTAGTACATCGAATAATGGCCGTAATCAAACGAAAACAGCCATTTTTTCCAAAAGAAGAATTTTTATCAATAAAAAACACTTATAATACTTGCTTATTAACATAGAAATCTATGTGGTGAAAATAAAGATTCTTATTTTACCTTCTCTAGTTTGGGAGGTTGAGGAACGTCTTAACCTTATTAAAGATACAAAATAGCTTATTTTTTTAACCACAAAAGTCACAAAAGAGTTATAAATACTTACATTTTTTAAGTGTAAAGCTTCATGCATAAAAGAACACTAAAGTTCTAAAAGTGAACATCCTATGTACCTATGTGGTGAAAATAAAGATTCTTATTTTACCTTCTCTAGTTTGGGAGGTTGAGGAACGTCTTAACCTTATTAAAGATATAAAATAGCTTATTTTTTTAACCACAAAAGTCACAAAAGAGTTATAAATACTTACATTTCTTAAGTGTAAAGCTTCATGCATAAAAGAACACTAAAGTTCTAAAAGTGAACATCCTATGGACCTATGGGCTGAAAATTAAAATTCTTATTTTGCTTTCTCCAGTTTTAAAAGCCTTTTAAAATCATCTTTTAAACTTTTATCCTGTTCTGCCATATAATCTCCACTGAAGGGAGCTCCACAGTCCTGGCTATCTACAATATGCAGCAATGATCCGTTTTCAAAATAGTTTCTGGTTTCCGTAATCTCCGATTTTTTCAAATCAAAAGCTTCCGTATCATTGTTTTCCTTCATTACCTTTTCGTTGTAGAAAAGCGGACGATTGTATTTATAATTTTTTTCAAAAACAAAAGATAGCTTACCATTTAAGAGATAATATTCTACCAGAACCTGACCCATTTCTCCGTAATGTCTCGCCATCACCTTTTCCAGACGTTTATTTTTATAATAATAAGCAGCTTCTCCCCCTTCGGCCGATTCACCTTCAATATCTTTCTTTTTAATAGCAGTCCATTGGGTGATTGAATTGATTCGCTTAAAATTAGCCTGAATAGGTTTCAAACGGTCTTTCAAATATTCATTAGCTTGAATATCTTCTTCATTATGGCTTTCTTTAATTCTGATAGTATCCTGCTGGATTACTGAAAATACTACCATCTTAGGGGGACAATTTCCAGCATATCCCAAGTGGAAGGTTATCAATAGTATAAAAAGACTTTGTAAATATTTATTTTTCATAGCATTTAGATCTTGTGTTAAGTGATGACAAGCTGTATTCCTGCCGGACATTTTTACAAAATTAATAAATCTTCTTTTGGGTTTACATCAAAATCTCGGTATTCTCTTGTCGTAGTTTTACTACAATTTTTAAAATTTAACCTTAAAAATGAATTTCAAATTTAGTTTTTTAATAGTTTTATGGTATAATTCACTTACGATGGAAATTGGTTTTTTAGAATATAAGGTTCGAAATGGAGATTCCCTGACCTCCATTGCTTCCCGGTTGGGTATTACCGGAGAAGATCTCAAGTCATTTCACAATTCCCATTGTCAAAAAATGGATAGAATCTGGTTTGATAATTTAAATGAGGTGAAAAGTGTTTTTGTTCCGCTTCATATTCAAACTGAAAAACAGAAGGATCAGAAAAGAAAAGAGATTCTTCCTCATTCTCAGATCTCGGATTCGTTTTTAGCAAAAGCATATAAAGTCTCCGAAACTTTTGAAAGTCCGTTTCAAACTTCTTTAACAGTAGATTACGATGTAAATCTTGAGGTTCATAAAGACAGAAACACGACTCATTATAAAGTATCGTACAGCCAAGATCACTTCATCACTAATGGAAATCTTCCGGATGATAAAATGAGTGATCTTTCTATTTCCTGTATGAAAAGCATTATGCCTATTGATTTTGTTCTCAATGAACAAGGTAAAATCATAGGGTTCGCAGACCATAAAAAGATCATTACAACATTTACTGATCAACGTAAAGATCTTGATGAATTCTTCATTGGAGAATTCTCTAAAACATATCTGGATACTTTTGAAAAAAATATTGCTGAAGAACCGTTTTTTCTGCAACAATTTCAGGGTACCCTACTCTTTCAAACCTTATTTCCTAAAATGGATTGGTTTCATAAGAATGCTGATTGGACAGAATCATTTTACTTTTTACAAAACTCCTTTTCTGTACAATGTCACATGGAAATCGAGCAAAAAGATGAGGATCAAGATCATATTACAACCGTTTTAACGGGAAACAGTACAGAATTTTACAGTTTACAGGAATTAAAGACCGGAACAAAATATAATGTACCTATTGAAGATCATGTTACAGGACATATCATTATTGAATACACCACTCATAAGAAAAATAAAAGCCTTCTTCAAGCCTCAGCCAGCACCAAACTTTGGCGTGGAGAAGAATTCATTCAGCAACACACTATCACCATAACACAAGGATAATATGAAAAATTATGTCATACAGCAGGGCGACACCTTCAGCTCGCTGGCTCAGCAATTTAAGCTGAAAAACGAAGGTATTTTAAAGACTTATCACAATCTCCACTGCTCAGAGGAGGATATTATGCAGGAACCTGTTCCCGGAAAGAAAATCATCATTCCGGACGATCCGCAGCTTATGGCTGAAGAAGCAAGCTCACCTTCCACTCCTATGGATTCTTCTCAGGAAGAAACAACCAATGAAGGAACAGCGGAAGACTCTCCTTCAGATCAGTCAGCCTCTGAAAACCAATCCTCTGAAAAAAGCGAGGAAAAACAAGAGAAAGAAAAAAAAGAAAATAAGGACGGTGGCGGCAGTTCAGGTCCCCACGAAGGAAAATATTTTGTCATACAGAAAGGAACCGTACAATGTAATCAGGGTTTCAAGTTTCCTAAGTTCAAGGTAACCAGCCACCAGAAGCATTATTGGAATGACAAGGAAGGGCAGGCAGATTATCTTGCCGCAACAGAAGATGATCTACAATTCGATCCTCCTGCACAGCCTTTTGGGCAATGTAAGCTTAAACCGACTTCCGGAGGATATCTTCCTTGCGCTTATGCGGCTGCAGGAAAATGGCAAAAACCTTATGAAAAAGTAAAGGTTATGGGAAAGAGCTGCCTGACAGAAATATCTGAACTAATGTGCGCCACAGGTGGTAAAATAACGATCTTAAAACACGGCCAGCAAAGCGAAGCAGGTAAAAACCAGGTCAATAAAGCAGACACAAAGGAACAGCAGGTGTATAATCCTGTTGTCAATTTTGACCAATTCAAAGCAGAAACTGATGAACAGGAGGCAGAAGCCTGGTAACTAAAAAACTAAAGATCATGGCAAAAAAAGGCGTTTCAAGAATCACCGGAAATACATCTCCTAAAACAGGAGAAAAAGCATTGTATAAAGTCACGGAATGGTATCCCAATACTCCGGCTAATGAACGAAAAGAATCCCTTGTTACCTGGGAATTGTTCAGAAAAAGAGCGGATGGAAAATTTACCTCCACAAATATCAAGAAAAAAGTGGGCGAATTTACTTTTGGTAAAGATGCCTGGCAGTACACTTACAGAGTTGAAGGCTATCTGGACAGACCTGAAGGTAAAGATCCTATGTCTATTATTGTACAGCCCCAAAAGAATGAACAGCAGCCTTCAGCTGAAAAAAATATTCTGGATGTAAAACTTACTTTTCAGGATGGTACTCCGGTTAATAAAAAATTAAGTTACCAGGATCGTCTCTGGGCAATAGCTAAATGCAAAGGTATGGAAGGCGAACATATTATTTTCACGCTCTGGGAAGATGATGAAAAAGGTGATGGCCACAATAAAAAGAATCAATCTATCGTAAAATCGCCTCCTGTCCTGGTAGACAGTCAGGGCAATGCCCGCTGGAATTTTGCATTGCTCAGCACTTATATTGCTATTGCCAATCAAAGGGAAGACGATAAAAAGCAGCATGAATATTATATTACCGCAGAGTACAATGGGAAATTAAAAGCCTCAGATAACGCCAATGCTAATAATCCTGAGTATAAAGCTCCTCCTGCCCCACCTAAAAAGCCAGCAGGAGGTACTAATGGGACATCACAGCCAAAACCCGCTCCACCTAAGCCCCAACCCAATTCCCCAAAAGGTTCTACAAGACCTCATTCGCCTAATAACCAGCCGGATAAAAAGGGAGTTATCACCCTAGTAAAACTGACCGATAAAAATGGGAAAGAATTTACTAAAAATCCTAAATTTGGAGAAACCATCATCGTTCATATAGAGTCTAAAAACCTTAAAGACAAAAAATACACCCTTAATATATGGGAACATGACACGATTGGAAAAGATGACCTTTTATATAGCCATGAACATACGTTCTTAGGGGATAAAATAAATCTTTCCATGCCCTTAACTGCCGCCATGCAAAAAACCGGAGAAATAGGAAATGATCCTAAAAATCCGGATAGCGGAGAATATTGGAAGGGAGGACAACAGGAAATCTTCGCAGAAGTTATTTATATAGACATCTCTGCCAAATCAAAAATTATTGATGTGGGGATTATAGAAACTCCCAAGCCGCAGAATAATGGGAAAACGGCGACTGGGGTGAAGAATGAGCCGAAGCCAGATGCTAAGTCAGGAGGATGTCCTAATTGTGAAAAAGACATAACCTTAGAACAGATTAAATCTATATGTGTAAGCAAAAAAAATAAAAATGGTGTAGAAATTTGCCTTGTCCAAGATGATTCGCTTATTAAAGCTGCCTTACCTTTTCTAAATAGCTATAGAAAAAAAGCTGACATAAATACTTGTATAACAAAAGCTCATTTTATTGCTCAAATTTGTCAAGAAACCAAGTTTTATGATTTGCAAGAAGCTTTTAGATACAAAAACCCTGAAAGAATGAGATCATTATTTTATTCTTATTTTAAGCAGTTTGGTAGTTTAGAAAAACAAAATGCAGAAGCTAAAAGACTTTCAGACTTATCTCTAGATTCCAAAAATTGGAAAACTGTAGCAAATGCAATTTATGGAAAAACCCATCCAAATGGAAAAAATAATACTGATAAAGATGATGGTTGGAGATATAGTGGAAAAGGGTTCAAACAAGTTACTTGGAGAGATAATTATTTAAACCTACAGAAAACAGCAAAAAATATTTTTGGAAAGAGTGTTACATGGTTAGATGGTAATAATCCATATAAATTGGTAAATTCTTCTGAAGACTCTATGCTATCTGCATTAGCATTTTGGAAGCGTGGTAACATTAGTAGTAAAGCAACTGAAATAAGCGATAAAGCAGTTACAAATGTAACTGCTTTAGTAAACCCTGCCTTGCTAGGTTTGGATGAAAGAAAAAGATACTTTAAAAAAGCTGTTGAAATTCTTCAAGTGGATAAATGTAAACCTAAAGGAAAAATTAATAACAGTAATGAAGATGGAACTGTTGTTGTTGTATCTGGTACAGATACAAAAGTAGAAAGCGACGCTTTCAAACCCAAAGAATATTCTTGGGTAATGTATAAAACAAGTGTATACAAAAATATGAGTTTAAGCACATATAATAATCTAGAAAAAAGCAATAAATTGCCTGAAGCTGATTATGTGACTTACTTAAGTAGAGATACACATCAAACTTCTACAAGTAAAGGAAAAATTCTAAAACATTCGGATAAAAGATTTGGTACTTATAATGAAATTCCTCCTGGAGAGTATTATCTTGTACCAGGTGTTTCTGGCCAAAAATATAAAATATATGTAATTGATTCTGAAAATAAATCTGCTGCTGCTGAAAATGGTATTGATGGGCCTGATGGTTCACGAGGAGGCGTAGCCTTACACCACTATACTCCACGTTTTTCAGTCGGATGTTTTACATTTAATTCAGGAAATGATACAACTCCTGTTCAGAAACTTATTGATAATTTATCAGATTTACCTATAAATGATAAAAAACCTGTACGTTTTATTGTAAAAGAAAGAAAAGTAAAAGAGTCTACTTGGAATAATTCCGACTTTGGAACTAAAAAATGGACAGGAACTTAAAAATGAAAAAATGAAAAATCTTACACCTTACATCTTAGTTGGTTTCTCTCTGTTCATATCATGTAATGGACAGGAAAATAAATCACAAAAAAATAAAGAAACAAAAAACAAAGAAATGAACTCTTTAAAAAACGCTCCATACAATATTACAGATGATGGAGATGGAACAAAATCAAACTATGATGATCTATCTCCTGAATTTATAAAGACAGAAAAAAGAATATTAGACCAAAGAAAATTTCAATTTCCGGATGAAAACACTTTCAATCACAAGATTGCAGAAGTATTTTCCATTAATTTAAAAGAATATTCAAATCCTATTATTGCCTTACGTCTTTCAATGTTTCCTGAAGTGGCTATTAGAAAAGATCAATTTATCTTCATTCAGGATGCCAATGCCAATGAACCTGAATTTATAAATCCTGATTTATTATATCACTTTAATTCCTATGTATTTTATAATACACCTGTCTCTTATATCTGGTTACAGTCTAATAGTCCCAATCTTCTATATGATTTAGTCGTTCATTACGGGTATAATAAAGATAAAAAACTTGTAGAATCAATATTTAAAAAATTTGATTTTAATAGCCTTTCTGAGATGGAAGAATTAATCTTTAGCGACTCCGGTACTCATAAAAAATTAAAAAAACAAATATTTGATGATATAGAAACCATCATCTATAAAGGTAAAGTTGAAGATTTTTCTTATGCAAAAGAGGGAAATGGATATCTTAGAATAGGTGAAATTATCAATACAATTTCGGCTTCACCTAAAGAATATGATGAACCAGAACAAACAATTTCTTATTTATTTGAGCGAGAACTAAGAGTGGGAATTCAAGGTGATATTGAAAGTTATCTGAATAAAAATCCACAATATCAATCAAATTTGGAAAAAAACAATTTCTATGATTTACCTACTTTAAAAAAATATGTAAAATACATCTATCAAAAGGAAAGTAATGTCATCTTTACAGTACAAGACGCTGATGGGTATACTAACCTCAGAAAGGATAAAAACTCTTCTTCTCAAATCCTACAAAAAATAAACACAGGTGAACAGATTGATGTATTAGATCAAAGTGGAGACTGGTGGTTAGTCGTATCAAAAGAAGGAAAAAAGGGATATGTTCACAAAAGTAGAATAAAATCTGAATAAATATGCTAATCAAATGATGAAAACCCTGTCCTTACTTTTCGCCTCCATTTTACTTTCTTGCAATAAACAAGAAAGTAAAATGGAGGGTAGAAAAGAAAACTCTATAAATCATAATTCTTTAAAAGCACAAGATACCTTAGTATCATCGAAACCTGATAGTAAAACTGCAGAGTCAACAGGTAGCAGTTCAGTCAACAGCCAATATGTTTCCCTTCCTTTTGATTATGAAAAATATAAGAAGACTTGTATTCAGGAAGGCTCACTGGACTGTTCAAAAATGTATCCTGTTTTAGGTCAATCAGAATCTGCTCGAATAATTAAGATTATGGGTATTACAGAAGCCAGCCCAGAATCTATTTTTCAAATACAACCCGTATCTGGAAGTAATATCGATATATATGTCCTGAACTTTGAAGGGGACTCTAATTCACAAGAAATTGTTTCAGTATACAATAATAAAGTGGTTAGTCGTCAATCAATCGGTTATGCAATGCCTGAAGAGGATACCTATGAAGCATTTATCATCAATACTGATATGACTATTGACATCTATGAAATCAGTTTTGCAGACAGTTCAAAAAAGAAAAAAAGAGAGAAATATAAGATATTAGCTAATGGTAATATTTCAAAAATATAAACAGAAATATTATAAGAAATGTTGAAAGTAAAAATTCTATTCTTATCCTTGATAGAATACTGTCACAGTACTCTCTACTCGGGTAGTAGCTTGGCTAAATTATGCTGATGCAAAATATTATTATAATCTTATGAATAGTCAATCCAAAGATATGCCCAGAGTTCCACAAAGAGTTAAAGACAGAATGAAATAAAAACCAAAACACAAATGAAAAACTTTTTAATCCTAGTACTCTTTATTTCAATTTCATGTTCAAGGGATAAGAAAAAAAATGAATACAACGAAATACAAAATATGAGTACTAATTCATCCATAGACAACCGTGGTAAAGAGGTTAATGATAAACATCCTCAATTATCAAAATTAGATCAGCTTATTCAATCAAAAAGTGTTACTGACAGTCTTATTTTGAATAAAGAATGTGACTTAAACATGGATACTATTAAAGATAAAATACTTGTTTTTACTCCCCGAAAGGCAGATGAAGAAAATAGTTTTTCAACAATCTATGTTCTAATTTATAAGAAAAATGGGGAATTTACTGAGTATAGCAATAGCAAAATTATAAACTCATACAATCCTAATTCTTACGCCGAAGGATTCCGTGATATGGCCATTAAAAATAATTATTTTACTGTAGAAGAGAATATTTCATCACAACCTATACAAAATAAGTATACCACATTCATTTTTGATAAAAAAAACAACTCTATTTATTTACATAAATTGGGATTTTCAACAATATATCCTGATGCAGATCAAGATAAGGATGTAGTATATTCCACTAAAGATTTTGGCATGAATACCTTCGAGAATTATAATTCAGAAACAATAAAATACTAATATTTCGAATAAATATGAAAAAAATATATAATTCATCTGCTTTATTACTGGCAATATTGGTGAGTGTTTGCTGCAAAAAAACAGTTGATAATTCAGCAAAAAATGCTGTGCACAATAAAAATTATTTTTCTGGAGACTCCATTCTTGCAAGTCCAAATTACTTCAATTCTCTGAAGAACAAAAAAGGAGACTTGGTCTTACAACAACAAAATGAAGAATATCTAAAAAAATATACATTATCAGAAAATAATGAATCCTATTTTCCTTTAAAAGATAATGTTTCCATTAAACTCATAAAAGAAAAACAACCTGATAGAAGTATAGTAAAAGTAAACCTCTTTACTTACGTCAACAATAAAAAAACTGACTCAATACAATTTTACAGAAATATTTCAGGAGATGGTTTCGACAATTACAATTGTCTGTCCTATTTTAATGCAAATACAAATAAAATCTGGCAAATAAAGTATTTCCCCTTAAATCCTTTAAGAGGAAATTCAGCAGGCATTGTTTCTTACACAGAAAACAGCATAAGTGCTGATGGTACAATCAAATCTGATTCTCTACATTATCTGGACGAGTCTTTAGATGTTGAAATGGAGAAATATAATCTTTATTATTAAACGCCATAATAAGCATATATCAAGTATACTTTCATCGAGAGTCAATTACAAGATATGTCCGGAGTAACAATAGAGTTAAAGACAGAATGAAGTAAAAACCAAAACACAAATGAAAAACTTTTTAATCCTAGTACTCTTTATTTCAATTTCATGCTCAAGGGATAAGAAAAAAGATTTATCTAAGACCTTATCCGAAGTTGGCGTATCTCAGGTTCAAAGTAAAATTCCAGATTTTTTGTCAATAGACGAATCATATGTTGGTAAAGAAATCATTCATTCAGCTAGGGAAAAACTTATACAAACATATAAAAAATCATTAGAAAGAGATTTTGAAAGGCCTTATATGTGGGATGCACTTCTACCAGATAATGAAAATCTTATAAAAATTTATACTTATAAAAAATATATTATCAATAACCAAAATTTTAATTCATACTGTGTTAAAATAAAATATGAGGATGCTAGTTATGAAGCTATTTTACTTACAACAGATAATTTAGACACAAATAATAGTGATAATTCTTCAATTATTGTCTATGAAAATCTAATCTCTGAAGAACTTTACAAAAGATATTCAAAAATTGATAATGCTAATATTCTAAATATAGTTTTACAGAAAAATAAAAAGGAATATAACCATTTTCAATACTTAATATCTGAAAATAGGTTTTTAGATTACTTTACAAACGAAGAAAAGCAACTAAACAAAAATTGGGGAGAGCATGAAGATAACACTTATGAATACCAAATAAAAGGGAATATAAAAAATCATTTAAAAAATGGGCATTGGGAAGAAAAAAGATATTCTTTTGAATATAATAAATCTATATGGATGGACGGTGAATATAATAACGGTATTAGAAATAAAGAGTGGAATATTTCTCCAGAAGGGCCAGTTGAAAAAATAGATGTTTATAACAATGGAATTATAGTTAAAACATTTACTCCATAAATATATTTTTAAAAAAACTAAATATTCTTCATCTTATTTTAATAAAATGTAACGTAAAGTTGGAAAGTTTACCAGTGTCGTTAAGAGTTAAAGACAGAATGAAGTAAAAACCAAAACACAAATGAGAAACTTTTTAATCCTAATACTCTTTACTTCAATTTCATGCTCAGATAAACAAAAAAAGGAAACAAATGAAATTATAACAGTATCCCAATGCCTTCAACCTCAGCTTCAGGCAGGTTTCTCAGCAGAAAAAAGTGAAACAGATTATCCTAACTACACATACGGTCAAACAGATCTTGATTGTGCAGTACCAATATTAGAATCAGAATTAATTAAAAAGGGCTACAAATCTCCGTCTAATGAGGAGTTTTCACAAAAAGTACTTGATATTTTCAAAAGAAAGATAGACTATAGCATTGATAGTAAATACGTTTACTTAGATGGCAAAAATTCCTGTAACAAATCAATTGCTTATAATAGAAACACTGACGATGAAATGGAACCAACGTCTTATTATTTAATTAAAAATAATAGATTTATTACTGAACTATTTGCAATTCCAGAAATTATCGATTATTCAACTGCATTTCCAGAAACTAAAAGCTTTGAGGATAAAGTTAACAATATTCAAAATGATGTACATATTACAAAATGGAATGAAGACAAAAATTTATCCCAAAAACGTTTCGAAAATATAAATAAACTAGTAGCCCGGAATAAGTATTTATTCAATAACAGTAAAGCCGATCTTGCATGGCTTTTAGCTAATGACAAAGAATTTCTAAGAAAACTAGTAGTTACTTTTGGTTATGATAAAGAACAAAAAATTAATAAGCAAGTCATAAATGACTTATATAAATCATATACACAATCAGGGCAGATTTGGTATGGAGCAAAATTAGGAGAAGTATTTTTCACCAAGGATTGTCAAGGAAAATTACAAACTCAAGAAGGTTTGTTAAATTATGTTTCTCAAAACACAAACGAGAATGATGATCGATTTATATACGCGTTAAGTAACTACATAGTTTACTTATTTAAAGAAGATAAAGATGGGATATTTTCAGAAGCCCCTTCAAAAAAATTCACACTTGAAGAAAAAGCAAAAATAGTAGCTTACGTAGCAAATATAGAAAGTCCAGCATTTTACAAATACAAACCTTTAAATAGTAATTCTGCATGGCGAAATGCGGGCACTTCGTTGTACAATATTACCGCTGCTCATCCAGAAATATTAAAAATAATAGAAAAAAATAACTACTATGGTTTAACCGCTTTGAAGGAAGTTATAAATAGTACCCAATTTGAAGAAGAAGCACCTATTACAAACCAATCTGGAGAATAACAAGATATTCATTCAATAATATCAAAATGAGGGGTAAGGGCTTATTTTCAAACATTTAAATAGAACAATTCATGTAAAGGATAAACTATTCCATATTTTCAAAAAGCATAATAATAAAAATTAAATTGACACCAACAACACATGATGAAAACCCTTTCCTTACTTTTCGCCTTCATTTTACTTTCTTGTAGTGGACCAGAAAGTAAAATGGAGAGTAGAAAAGAAAACTCTATAAATCATAATTCTTTAAAACCCCAAGATACTTTAATAGCCCGTAAAACTGTTAATAATATTACTGAAAGACCAAATAGTCCTCATAAAATATATAAAAATGAGCTTTTTTCAATTAATTCTGATCGGGATGGTATAATTGAAGTAACACTTAATAAAATAAATAAAAAACTTACTAATACAAAAGTTTTAGAAGGCAATGCAAATTGTCCAGATATTAGTCTTGATAACATTGCATTAAAAAATAATTATTTTACTATCGAAAAATACAATTGTACGGATAAATTTTATCTGAAAGAATACATCACATTCAAATTTGATAAAGACCTTCTTCTGCATAAATATAGTATAGAATTTACCGATAGGCATGATCCGGATAAAAGTATACCTAATAAAAATTATACTTCTAAAGATTTCGGAAATGTTAAGTTTGAAAATGTTGATCGTGAATTTTTAATAAACTTATTAAATAAATAGTGTTAAACATTAACAAATCTAAGTCGGAAAAAAGAATTAAAAATTGAAAACTATATTTTTTGTTGAAAATTAAGATTTTACAGCCCCACATCAAGAGTTAAAGACAGAATGAAGTAAAAACATAAAACACAAATGAAAAACTTATTAATTCTACTAAGCTTTATCATCACTTCATGCTCGGGAAAACAAAAAGAAGAGCTTCTTCTTTTTCCTGGTTCATGGCATTGGAGATCGGAAGACAAAAGTCAAGAATTTACCATTAAAATTCAAAGAATCACTAAAGATTCTTTATTTGCAAAATATTGTGCAGTATATAACAATGGACAAAAACTTGACTGTGATTTTGAACAAAATATCAATATAAAAGCAATTTTCAATAAAGATAAAAATGCTTATGTTGGAGAATTTCATAGTTTTTTCAATTCTGGAAAAGGAACATGTCTTATAAAAATAATAGATAAAAATCTAAATTGGGAAATTATAAAAGCACCCCATGGAGAATATTATGCTCCTACTAAATGTATTTTAAAGAAAGAAAATAAAATTGAATCCAAAAGCAATCCTGAAGCTAAAAAGCCTGAGCAAGTAAACAACAGTATTCCAATATCTACTGTATTACCATTGGATTATAAAAATTTAAGTGACAAAATTAAATTAGAAACTTCCTCTGATAGCAATATCAAAAACTTATTTAAACAAAAGTATCAACTTAATGTAGATGCAATGGCACAACTTCCTTCAAAAGGAAATTTTGATTTGTATATTATCAATAATATGAGTGGAGACAGTGACTTACTGTATCTTATTACATTAAAAGAAGGAAAATTAATCGATGGGCTCGAAGTCGGTAATAGCAATGGTGATAGTGATGAAACAACTGTATTTTCCATTAATGAAAAATATGAAATATCCATTTATTTTGAAAATAATAACAAAAGGAAATTAATTGCATTATATTCTTTAAATGATATGGGAAATTTCAATAAACAGAAAGCTCATTAACCAAAGAAACAATGAAAAGAATTTCTTTACTTTTTATTATCGTTTTACTTTCTTGCAATAAACAAGAAAGTAAAGGTCATTTACGGAATAACAAAGAAATAACCTCTTTAAAAAACGCTCCATATAATATTACAGATGAAGGAGATGGAACAAAATCAAACTATGACGATCTATCTCCTGAATTTATAAAGACAGAAAAAAAAAATATTAGACCAAAGAAAATATCAATTTCCGGATGAACATACTTTCAATCAAAAGGTTGCAGAAGTCTTTTCTATTAATTTAAAAGAATATTCAAATCCTATTATTGCCTTACGCCTTTCAATGTTTCCTGAAGTGGCTATTAGGAAAGATCAATTTATCTTCATTCAGGATGCCAATGCCAATGAACCTGAATTTATAAATCCTGATTTATTATATCACTTTAATTCCTATGTATTTTATAATACACCTGTCTCTTATATCTGGTTACAGTCTAATAGTCCCAATCTTCTCTATGATTTAGTCGTTCATTACGGGTATAATAAAGATAAAAAACTTGTAGAATCAATATTTAAAAAATTTGATTTTAATAGCCTTTCTGAAATGGAAGAATTAATCTTTAGAGACTCTGGTACTCATAAAAAATTAAAAAAACAAATATTTGACGATATAGAAACCATCATCTATAAAGGTAAAGTTGAAGATTTTTCTTATGCAAAAGAGGGAAATGGATATCTTAGATTAGGTGAAATTATCAATACAATTTCAGCTTCACCAAAAGAATATGATCAGCCAGAACAGACAATATCTTATTTATTTGAGCGAGAACTAAGAGTGGGAATCCAAGGTGATATTGAAAATTATCTGAATAAAAATTCACAATATCAATCAAATCTGGAAAAGAACAATTTCTATGATTTACCTACTTTAAAAAAATATGTAAAATATATCTATCAAAAGGAAAGTAATGCCATCTTTACAGTACAGGACGCTGATGGGTATACTAACCTCAGAAAGGATAAGAACTCTTCTTCTCAAATCCTACAAAAAATAAATACGGGTGAACAGATTGATGTATTAGATCAAAGTGGAGACTGGTGGTTAGTCCTATCAAAAGAAGGAAAAAAGGGATATGTTCACAAAAGTAGAATAAAGATTGAATAAATATATTAACACAATGATGAAAAACTTTTTAATCCTAATACTCTTTATTTCAATTTCATGCTCAAGGGATAAGAAAAAAAATGAACACAACGAAATACAAAATATCAGTACTAATCCATCCATAGACAACCGTGGTAAAGAGGTTGATGATAAACATGCTCAATTATCAAAATTAGATCAGCTTATTCAATCAAAAAGTATTACTGACAGCCTTATTTTGAATAAAGAATGTGACTTAAACATGGATACTATTAAAGACAAAATACTTGTTTTTACTCCCCGAAAGGCAGATGAAGAAAATAGTTTTTCAACAATCTATGTTCTAATTTATAAGAAAAATGAGGAATTTACTGAGTATAGCAATAGCAAAATTATAAACTCATACAATCCTAATTCTTACGCCGAAGGATTCCGTGATATAGCCATTAAAAATAATTATTTTACCGTAGAAGAGAATATTTCATCACAACCTATACAAAATAAGTATACCACATTCATTTTTTTGATACAACTCTATTTATTTACATAAATTGGGATTTTCAACAATATATCCTGATGCAGATCAAGATAAGGATGTAGTATATTCCACTAAAGATTTTGGCATGAATACCTTCGAGAATTATAATTCAGAAACAATAAAATACTAATATTTCGAATAAATATGAAAAAAATATATAGTTCATCTGCTTTACTACTGATGATATTAGTGAGTGTTTGTTGTAAAAAAACAGTGGATAATTCATCAAAAAATGCTGGGCACAATAAAAATTATTTTTCTGGAGACTCCATTCTTGCAAGTCCAAATTACTTCAATTCTCTGAAGAACAAAAAAGGAGACTTGATCTTACAACAACAAAATGAAGAATATCTAAAAAAATATACATTATCAGAAAATAATGAGTCCTATTTTCCTTTAAAAGATAATGTTTCCATTAAACTCATAAAAGAAAAACAAGCTGATAGAAGTATAGTAAAAGTAAACCTCTTTACTTACGTCAACAATAAAAAAACAGATTCAATACAATTTTACAGAAATATTTCAGGAGAAGGTTTTGGAAACTACAACTGTCTGTCTTATTTTAATGCAAAGACAAATAAAATCTGGCAAATAAAGTATTTCCCCTTAAATCCTTTAAGAGGAAATTCAGCAGGCATTGTTTCTTACACAGAAAACAGCATAAGTGCTGATGGTGTAATCAAATCTGATTCTCTACATTATCTGGATGAGTCTTTAGATGTTGAAATGGAGAAATATAATCTTTATTATTAAATACCATGATAAGCATATATCAAATATACTTTCATCGAAAGTTAATTAAATGATATGTCTGGAGTAACACAAAGAGTTAAAGACAGAATGAAGTAAAAACCAAAACACAAATGAGAAACTTTTTAATCCTACTCATCTTTATTTCAATTTCATGTTCAAGGGATAAGAAAAAAGATGAACACAATGAAATACAAAATATGAGTACTAATCAAGTAAAAAATATTTTTGATAAACAAGCCTATTTGGAAAATGAAGAAACTGAAGACAACTATACTTTATCGAAAACAGACTTGGATGTACTTTCAGATTTGATTAGTAAAGATTTAAAAAGCAAAGGTTATGAAGAACCATCTAATGAAGTTTTTTCACAAAAAATAAACTCTATTTTTGGTTTGAATAGCAAATGTATCCAGCATGAACAAATTGACACAAGATATATTGTATATCATGGTAATCTTTTAGACGGATCACAAAATACATTAACACATAATTTATTTGAATCCTCTGCTGAAACGGGAAATATATTTTTCGATCAAAAAAATAAATTATTGACCCCTTTTATGTTGTTAAAAAATATTGTCACAATCAATGGACAAAACTATTCTACTCATATTCCTCAAAACATTATAGCTCAAAACAAATACTTGTTCAATAACAGTAAAGCCGACCTAGCGTGGCTATTAGCTAATGACAAAGAATTTTTAAAAACATTACTGGTAACTTTTGGTTATGATAAAGAGGAAAAAATAAATGAATTTACACTCAACGAACTTTATGAAGAATATTCTAAGGAGACACCAGAATCTACTCAAAAAATAGGATATCTTTTATTTGTAAAAAATTGTGATGGTAAACTAAACATTAGAAAAAACGTACTCAAATATATTGAGAAAAGTACTTCTAAAAATAATGACAAATATGTTTCCGCTTTATCAAAATATGTGATTGCTATATTGTATAATGATGATCTCAAATCTCAGTTTTCAGCGGAAGAGAAAGCTGAAATTGTTGCCTATATTTCAAATATTGAAATTCCAGCATTGAATAAATATAAAGGTCAAAGTACAGACTCTTGGAATTCTCAAGCCTCTACTCTTTTCTATGTGCAAAGTACAAATGCATTGAATCATCCTGAAGTATTAGATATCCTTAAAAAACACAATTATTTTGGATTTCCATTTTTGAAAAAATATATTGAAAGTGGAGAATTACAAGAAGAAAACCCTTCTACTCCACAAGATGATGAACAATAAGCTCAATAATTAGAATAAAAGCACATGATGAAATATTATTTAATCTTACTCATCTCTATTTTAGTTTCTTGCTCAGACAAGCAGAAAGAGAAATCTATCTCCTCTCCTGATACATTGCATTTAAGATCGGAAGACAAAAGTGCTCAGTCAACGAAAGTTGAAGAAACAAAACAATCTGAAATTGAAAAAGACACAGGCTATTCAATGATCACTCAAAAGCAAGCCGATATCAACCAAGACGGAAAACCTGATCAAATAACAGTGTATGGTACGGAATGGAATAAAGAAATTAAACCCACAGATTCTAGGCTTTTCAGGGTCGTTGTAATAGTAAGCAATGATAAAAATAAGTTGATAACTTTAACCAATGACAGCATCATCAGACCCTATTATCCTGAAAATGTTGCTGTCGGCTTTTCTGATCTTAAAATTAAAAATAATTACTTTACTATTGAACAATCTAACGGAGGTGGTGGTATTATTGAAACAGGTTTTACGACCTTTAAATATGATAAAACTAAAAAAGGAATTTACCTACACAAATACACAACCTTGACCAGTGAAATGTCGTCTGGAGATGAAAAAGAATATAAAACAGAACTGACTACAAAAGATTTCGGAGTTATTCCGTTCGAGAGCTTCAATGTTAAAACAATCAACTATAAATAGTATCTTTTTAAAATCAAAAAACTCATCATTCAATATTTTAAAAGTACATATTAGATGAAACCCATACTCTCCATTCTCCTTTTCCTAATCAGTATCTCCTACCTTTCACAGAACAAGAAAAATTATGAAGCGAAGATCCATGTATTGCAACAGTCATTTTCCAATAGGAAAGAAAAGGATTTTCTGGATAGCTTTCCAAAGGATTTTATCTCCTTTACATCAATATTTGGATGGGATGATGACTTAGACAAAGCTGAACCTCTTTATCATGATTCCAATGCTTATATTGAATATTGGTTTTCCCTGTTACAAAAACCACAATACAAACATCATGAAGTTTCTATCGTCACCATTTCAAAAAACGGAAAATGGGAAGCGGATGCCGTCAACTATTTTAAAATAAAGAGTATAGAATATATTAAAATCAATAAAAAATTTAGTCTGATTAATGCCTTATCAAAAAAGGATGCAGAACAGGTACTTCCCTTTTTATTGGATTCACCTCATCCTAAGTTTGACAGTCTACTGATCTACAATCTTACCCCTGAAAAACAGAAAATTGCAAAAGAATTTTTATCAAAAAATGCTTATGATAAAAGCTATTACATCCAGGATACTGACGGCTATACCAATCTGAGAAAAGGAAAAAGCACAACATCTCAAACCCTCCAAAAAATAAACACGGGCGAAACTATTGAAGTCTTAGATCAAAATGGAAATTGGTGGCTGGTCATTTCTAAAGAAGGAAAAAAGGGATATGTTCATAAAAGCAGGATACAATCCAGATAAACATGTTTTAGGAAAGCTAACGACTTGATGGAAACATCTTAAACTTAAATTCATGTTATGATCTTTCAGTGAAAAAATCCCCATAAACAGTGAAGACTCTAAACACAATAAAGAGGTATATTCACCCCATGAAAAAGATGATTCCATTTTGTTTTTTACTGCTGATAATGGGATGTACAAAAACAACTGAAACCCATACAAACGAACCCGTACCTCCGGCTACATCTTCCAAAAAAAGGTGGAACATAGCCCTGTGGAGGCAAATCAATCAACGGCAGAACTTCAGGATGATAACATCGATTTTATGGAGAAACCACATTTATCCTTGTCCCTAAAATCGGAACCGAAAAATGGTATACCCAACAAAATAAGTACAGATAGACCTTTGAAAACACGTTCCTATGAAGATAAAAAAAGAGGCACTTTTACTCACCATGTTAAGTGTGATTTCCTGTAACAGATCCGTGGAAAATAAGCCTTTGACACTGAAGGAAAAAATCAATACCCGTGATAGTGTGGCTGTTCAGGGATATTTCCATCAGTTGGCTAATCATCTTATTAAAGATACGATCCGTGGAAGCTGGCATGCAATAAAGACAAATCAATATGAAGTATTCGAAATTAAGTTAGAAAACATTAAAAATAGTGACAGTATAAAAGGAACCTACCAATTTACTACAGAAGGAAAGTCAGAGGAAGGAATAATTTCCGGAGTGATAACGGCTGGAAGTATAATAGCAGAACTTTACACCCCACATCCCAATGCTCATAAAATAAAAGCAAAACTTTCAAACTGGGATAAAAAATACAATACCATGTGGTGGCAGCTACAATCCTCCGAGCAGCCTCCCATTCCTGAGGTATGCCTTTTCTACAGAGATACTCGACACCAACCAAAAGACATATTTCTTAGATAATACTCAATAATTAATTATATAAATAAACTCTTTATACAATGAAAAAGATAAGCTTCATCGCTCTTACCCTATTAATAGTTACAGGCTGTAAAAACGATTCCAAACAAGCCGTACATGAAACAGAACCCATAAAGAAAGACAGTATTGTTGCAAAAGCTCCTGCCGCAGAAAAACCTGTTGAAGAAAGTAAAGAAATTCCTACATTAAAAGAATGTACAGAAAAAACGGTTGAATATGAAACGCAACTGGAATGTATTTTCCCTAAAAGCAAAATGGAAGATATTTACCAGAGAACCATCAAGGAAAAAGAAGTGGAAAAAGCTGAACTTCTCCTTTCAGAACTGCCTAAACAAAGCAGTGAAAAGGAAATTCATCAGGATGGACTGGAAACCATCAGCTACAAAGTATCTCCCCACAAAGTTGAAATTGAATTCAATTTTGCAGGCGGTGTAACCACCCTTGAACTGGAACAGAAAGGAGAAAATGTAAAAAGGACCATCATCCACAGCGCTGATTAGGTAAATTCAATACGATGAAAAAAGCACTTCTTATCCTTACTGCTCTCAGTATCATTTCTTGTAAAAGCCTGCCGGAAGAATCTTCAAAAGATTCCGGAGCTCCCCTTCATAAACAGTGGAAAGGAGACTATTCTATCTCTCATGATTTTGGAAAACTGGACGAAAATGCAGAAATGACATTGGATTATGGTCTCAGTATCACCAAAGACAGCTGTACTTTTTGGGGACTTGGCTACAAAACGTTTTTTACAGACGTTTGCAACATCACTGGAAATGAAAAACAGATTACTGTAAAATACATTAAACAGATTGAAGGTAACCCAATGAGTAACCACGCTCCTACTGACACTTTAGCAGTTGTTTTTCGAAAAGATGGAAAATATTTTCTCCAAAGCAAAGTGGTTCCCAATAAGGATTGGCAGTACAATACCTCAATTCATGTTAAAAAGAAATCATAAAAAGTAATCAACTTTGAAAAATATTTTATAATTTCGCTTTGTGAATTTCAACAACGGAACATATTATTATAGAATTTTTAACTCAGATCTGGGATAGGGATTCTTATGAACATAACTTAAAACCTCGTCCTAGGACGAGGTTTTTTTATTTTAAAAAATTTAAAAAGATGAAAATAAGTATTATTGGAGTAGGACTCATCGGAGGTTCAATGGCTTTGAAATTAAGAGAAAAAAACATCGCCAGCTTCATCTACGGAATCGATAACAGCAAACAACATATCACCGAGGCTTTAGATTTAAAAATAATTGATGCCGAGGCAGATCTGGAACAGGGAGTTAAGGACTCAGACCTCATCATTCTTGCCATTCCTGTAGATGCTGCCAGAAAATTATTGCCAAATGTTCTGGATCTTGTTTCAGATCATCAGACGGTTATGGATGCTGGCTCTACTAAAGGAGGAATTGTAGGTGCGGTTAAAAACCATCCAAAACGTTCAAGATTTGTAGCCTTTCACCCCATGTGGGGTACTGAAAACAATGGGCCGAAATCTGCCATTGCGGAAAGTTTCTCTGGCAAAGCCGGAGTGATCTGCAACAAAGAAGAATCTGCAGAAGATGCATTGAATGTCGTTGAAAATATCGTGAGTGCTCTTGAGATGCATACCATCTATATGAATGCAGAAGATCATGATATCCATACAGCCTACATTTCCCACATCTCTCACATTACCTCCTATGCCCTTGCTAATACCGTTCTGGAAAAGGAACGTGAAGAAGAAACCATCTTCCAGCTTGCCAGTTCCGGATTCTCCAGTACAGTGCGTCTGGCAAAATCCCATCCTGAAATGTGGGTTCCGATCTTTAAACAAAACAAGGAAAATGTATTGGATGTACTGAATGAACATATTACTCAGCTCAGAAAATTCAAATCGGCTTTAGAAAAAGAAAACTATGAATACCTGGAAGAGCTGATTACCAATGCTAATAGGATCAGAGGAATTTTAAGATAAAAAGATTGTATCAGTTTTGTTTTAAAAACATGAGATATTCAAGAGCAAAAGCCATAAAACCTTAGTCGTAAAGTTTTATGGCTTTTGTTATTTAGAACTCTCTAGAAAGCAGCCTTCATGATGATAAAAGTTCATTCTTTCCTGTTTTAAAATTTCATCATCATTCCAAAACCATTTCTGTCATTAAGCACATAATAATCAGGTTTAAACTTTCTGGCATCAGCAGTACTGTAATCATTGATCGCATTTTTCATTTGTGAATGTCCCACCAATTTAAGCACCACACCAGCACCAGCACCTATCAGTCCAATAATAAGTGGAACAGAAGAACCACTGTTTTCTCCATTTTTCAATCCGCTAGTCGTATCCGTGTCCGACTTTGATAGATTCAATATTCCTCCAATCACAAAACAAGCTGCACCACCTGCAACAAGAGCTGTTCCAATGTTATTTACAGTTCTTCCTTTACTATATTGTGTATTATTGGTTTGAATCAGGTACTCTTTAATCTCTTTTTTAGAAGTCAGTTTAGGAGCTTCAGTATTTTTAACAGCCCCGGCAAGGTTTTCTTCAGATACATTTCCTATGACAGCCTTCCCATCTTCCTGGATTCCTTTTATAGAATTGTCATAAAGAAACTCCTCTGCTCCATTCTGAACATTGGTATAGGTTACTTTTCCCTTGCTATAAGCTAATTTAGTATACAATATCCTCTGATTATCCTGGGTAATAATGATCCCTTTTGCTGAAGATTCCGGAATGTTGATCTGCGAATATGCAGCCAAAGAAGATACCACAAACAGAAGTGTTAAGACTTTTCTCATGTTAAATAGTTTTCGGCAAAAGTATTTGATTTTGTTCTAATAGCCAACGCTCTTATCCATCTTAGCAATAATTTAATATACAATTTATTTCATTTAATTTTTAATAAAATTAAAAATTATTTTAACTTTATTAAAAAAAGTATTACTTTAGTAAAAAAAATAAATTCAATGAAGTTACCAATAGTTTGTCCAAGCTGTGATAGCACTCTTAATGTAAGCCAGATGAAATGCCCAAGTTGTAAAACTGAGGTAAGTGGAGATTATGAACTTCCTGTTCTTCTTAAGCTCAATCGTGATGAGCAGGAATTTGTACTCAATTTTTTCCTGTCTAGTGGAAGCATTAAAGAAATGGCAAAACAAGCAGGTCTCTCCTATCCAACCATGAGAAATAAAATGGATGATCTGATCACAAAGGTGGAACAATTGAAAAGCGAACTATAAATAATAACCTGTAAACTCAATGCATAATGAACTGGAAAACCATTTTTAATCCGTTTGAAAGATTTGATGAAAAACTACTTCTCCTTATCGGAGTTCTGGCAGTCATTCTCTCCATTATTGCTGGATATGCTACAGGCAGTACTTTCACCAGTATATACAGAATCAGCTCTGTGGAAAATGCGTCATTTCATACCATTGTAATCTCTACCTTATTAAGCTTTATAACAGCTATCGCGGTTCTTTTTATTTTAGGCAAAACTCTAAATAGTAAAACAAGAATCATTGATATTGTCAATACCGTCTTAATCTCTCAAATTGTACTCATCCTTTTCCAATGCCTCGGAAAAATATCATCCATTAAGCTGGCTGGAAAAAATGTCATCAAGTACCAGTCTGATCCTTCAGGAGTATTTCCCTTTCTGGATTTTATGATTATGATTTGCATGATGGTTCTTTCCATTACCACATTGATCTATAGCATTACTCTTTTTTATAATGGATTTAAAACAGCAACCAATATTAAAAAATGGCAGCATATTGTACTCTTTTGTATTGTTTCATTGATCAGCACTTTAGCCTGCCAAATTCTCATTAATAAAATCATTTAAAATACTATGAAAATCAAACTATTATTCGTGCTGGCATGCCTGGCACAGCTTTGTCACGCCCAAATTGAAGGAACCTGGAATGGTGAATTAGACACTCAGTCCATGAAATTGCCTGTTATTTTTAAAATATCAAAAAATACAAAAGGGTATACGACTACCTTAATAAGCCCCAAACAGAGTCCTAAAGAAATCCCTACAGATAAAACAGATTTCAGTAATAATGAACTCAGCCTGGAAATAGAAAGCATCAATGCAGGATATAAAGGGATCTATAAAACAGATCATTTTGAAGGAAATTTTATTCAGAATGGCAAAAATATGGTACTTAACCTTTACAGAGAAAGCAAACCTGAGAGTACTGATATTCCTTATCTCAACGGAAAAGCCATCAATACACAAAAGATTGATGATTTCTTAAACTATATGGTTCAGAATAACAAAGAAATCGGAAGTATAGCCATCTTCAGAAACGGCGTGTCCATTTATAAAAGAAACTTTGGCCAGAATCTTCTGCCCGCAAACACAACTTACGATCAAAACACAGGTTATCAGATAGGTTCTATCAGTAAATTGATAACAGCTGTAATGCTTTTACAGCTTATAGAAAAGGGAAAACTAAATCTTGCCGATCCTCTTTCCAAATTCTATCCTGAAATTCCCAATGCTAAAAACATCACCATTCAAACCATGCTGAACCATACCAGCGGATTGGGAGATTATGTAGGCGAATCTATAAAAGACAACTGGCTTCTTGGAAAAGCCGTAGGTGATAAAGCCATTATCGAAGTTATCAAAAAAGAGGGTGTAAAATCTAAGCCTGGAGAAAAATTCAGATATTCTAACTCAGCTTATTTTCTATTAAGCAGAATACTGGAAAAGATCCATAACAAGCCCTATAATGAAATTTTAAAGGAAAATATTTTGGAAAAAGCCTCAATGCCGAACACCTTTTCTGTACTTGATAATCCAAAGAATATTTTTAAATCATATGAATTTAAAAAGGATACCTGGACAGAAGTAAAAGATTTTGATTTTCATAATTGTATCGGTTTGGGAGATATCACCTCTACCCCTGAAGACCTGAATAACTTTATTAATGCGTTATTCGACGGTACATTTATAAAGAAAGAAACGGTTGACATGATGATTTCCAATCCGAAAGAAAAACTATTTGGGTTGGGAATTATCAAAATGCCATTTTACAATATCTTATCCTACGGGCATGGAGGTACCACAACAGGAAGCCATTCTATAGTATCCTTTGAGCCTACAGAACAGTTATCCTATGCAGTAACCATCAACGGAAAGAATTTCTCTCAAAACAGCTTCTATATCGGTATTATGAATCTGATATACGGAAGAGATTATCAATATCCGGTATTTAATAACGCTAAAATTCCTGTTGCTGATCTTGAAAAATATGTAGGTGATTATACCTCAAAAGATATTAGTCTAGGATTAAAGATATTGATTAAAGATGATGCTTTATATGCTCAGGGCAACAGCCAACCGGAATTTCCACTCACTGCAGTAGAAAAAGATCAGTTCACCTTTGAAAAAGCAGGTCTAAAAATATCTTTCATGCCTGACAATAAAGAGCTTAAATTGACACAAGGCGGAAAAACCTATTTATTCAATAAGAAGATTTCTACCCAATAGTTCCTCACTGATATCACAGTGGAAAATGTAATTATTCCTGGTGGCAAAAATTCTTAGAATTTTTGAGGGGCAATTCCACCACACTACAAAATAACATCCAAAAACAAAAAATCCTTAGACAATAATCTAAGGATTTTTATATGGTAAATATTATTTTAAACTAGCATTCCGGAACATTCACCGCAATAGCCAAGCCTCCTTCAGAAGTTTCTTTAAAGCGGTCGCTCATAGAAAGAGCCGTTTCCCACATGGTTTGAATGACTTCATCCAAAGTCACTTTTGCTTTGGTAGGATCACTTTCCAATGCGATATTGGCTGCTGTGATAGCCTTCATTGCTCCCATTGTATTTCTTTCAATACATGGAATCTGCACAAGTCCTCTGATAGGATCACAAGTTAAGCCAAGGTGATGCTCCATAGCAATTTCTGCTGCCATTAAAACCTGTCCTACACTTCCACCTAAGATTTCAGTAAGTCCTGCAGCTGCCATCGCAGATGAAACCCCTATTTCAGCCTGACAACCTCCCATTGCTGCAGAGATCGTAGCATTTTTCTTAAATAGGGTTCCGATTTCTCCCGCAACTAATAAGAAACGGATAATATCATCATCACTGATAGAGTCTGTAAAAGCCTGAGAATACATCAGAACAGCCGGAATTACACCACTTGCTCCATTGGTAGGTGCTGTAATAATTCTTCCAAAGCTGGCGTTCTCTTCATTCACGGCCAATGCAAAGCAGGCAATCCATTTATTGATATTGGTAAAGTTTTCTTCGGCATCAACAACCTGCTGAAACCATTCATCTTTATTTTTATAGATTTTATCTCCTAGTAATTTTCTATTAATTCCGGCTGCTCTTCTGGTTACATTTAATCCACCGGGAAGAATACCTTCTTTATTTACACCTTTGTAAATACATTCTTTGATTTGCTGCCAGATATAAAGCGCTTCTTGTCTTGTCTCTTCCTGAGTTCTCCAGCTTTCTTCATTAATAAAAATAAGATCAGAAACCTTACTAAGTCCTAGTTTCTCACAGTATTTTGCAATATCTGAAGCTTTATGACAAGGGTATATCGTACGTACACATTGTTTTTGAATGGAATTTTTTTCCTGGCTGGCAATAAAACCGCCGCCTACAGAATAGAAATCCTGAACAAGCTCTGTTCCATCTTCAAAAACCGCTCTGAAGATCATTCCATTCGGATGGAAATCAAGAGATTTCTTCATATTAAGAATCAAATGATGCCCATAAATAAACGGAATTACCTTCTCACCACCCAGAGTAATGGTTTGAGTACTTTTTATATAATCTATTTTCTGGTCAATTTTTGTAGTATCAATCGTTTTATAATCTTCACCGTTCAGACCCAGCATTCCTGCGATATCTGTTCCGTGGCCGATTCCCGTTTTGGCCAATGAGCCAAAAAATTCAAGAAAAACTTCTTTAACTTCTTCTATTGATCTTTCTCTTTTTATAATTCTGATAAATGCAGATGCAGCATTCCATGGCCCCATCGTATGCGAACTGGACGGGCCTATCCCTACTTTAATAATCTCAAAAACCGATATTGATTCCATAAATGATTCTTCATTTTCCTCAAAGCAAAGATACAGGATAAATCTTATAATAAGCATAGTAAAATCTCACAATTAATAGCCCTTCATCATGAATATAATAAATGGTTAACCTGTATTTTTGTAAATTAGCCAATATCTTTTATCTGTTTCATCTCCATAACCAAATTCCCTTTAAATTATTTTGAATGGAAACATTAATTAAGAGCATTACACAGCATGTTCCGCTTACTCCGGAAGAGATTTCCCTTTGTAAGAGTTACTGGACAGAGAGAACGTTGGAAAAAGGGGATTTCCTTTTAAGAAACGGAGAAATCTGCCGACACGACAGCTATATTGTTTCAGGCATTTTAAAGGCTTTTTGCATCAATACTGAAAATGGAAATGAAGAGATACTCTTTTTAGCTATTGACCATTGGTGGGCTACCGATATCTCCAGTTTTTCTAAACAGAAAGCATCTATTTATAATATACAGGCTATTGAAAAGACAACTCTTCTGCAGATCAATCAGTCCTCCTTTCAAAAAATGCTGGAAAAAATTCCCTCTTTGGAAAAATACTTCAGAATCATTTTAGAAGGTTACTTAGGAACTCTTGAGAAGAGAATTGTTTTTAACCACATGCTTAAGGCGGAACAGAGATATTATGATTTTCTGGAAACCTATCCGGATATCGCCTCCAGAGTTCCACAATATTTAATAGCATCCTATTTAGGAGTATCTGCGGAATTTATAAGCAGGATCAGGAAAAAAAATAAATCCTCTTGAACTAGATCAATTTTTCTCTAATGATTAATCAGGAATTTTGTTGTTATAAAATCATAACAAATGAAAATACTGATTATCAATGCTAGCGTAAGAAGCGAAAAATCTTACAGCAGAAAACTAACCCAGCTTTTTGTTGAAAACCGGAAAACCAAATATCCTTCCGATATATTCACTTACAGGGAAACTGGAATTGACACCATCCCCAATATTGATGAACATTGGATTGCCGGAGCCTTTAAAAAACCATCAGACAGAACAGAAGAAAACAGAAAAGCTTTACAACTAAGTGATGAACTGGTAAAGGAGCTTAAAGAACATGATATGTATGTTATTGGCGCCCCAATGTACAATTGGTCTATTCCTGGAGGATTAAAAGCCTATATTGATCAGGTCATGAGAATTAATGAAACCTGGAAATTCAGATCCGGCATTCCTGATGGTGATTATGTAGGGCTTCTTGAAAACAAAAAAGCATTTATATTATCAAGTCGTGGCGACACCGGATATGGCGAAAATGAAAAAAACGGACATATTAATTTTCAGACGACTTATCTAAAACATATCTTAGGAATCATGGGAGTTACAGATACGACTGTCTTTTCACTGGATAACGAAGAATTTGGTGGTGAGATCTTTGAAAACTCAAAAAATGAGATCTTCAATACAATTCATTCTATCACATAATATGATATTTTTCAATTAGAGCCTTCTGAAAAGGCTCTATTTTTTATTCATCAATTAAAGCGCTCCTGATGTTGGGAAAGATCAAGTCCCATATTTTCAGATTCCTCCGAAACTCTTAATGTAATGATCGCATTGGTAAGTTTATACAACAACAAAGATCCTAGAAAAGTAAACGCAGACACCAGAAATAATGCAGCCAAATGATGAAGGAATACCTCAACGCCACCATGAAGAAGACTTGCTTTTTCACCATGAGCAAAAATGGCCGTCAAAATCATACCCATAATCCCTCCTACTCCATGGCAGGCAAAAACATCCAAAGTATCATCTATCTTATTTAAAGCTTTCCAATTCACCATCAGATTAGAAACAATCGCAGAAATAAACCCAATGAAAAGGCTCTCCTGAATACTTACAAATCCACATCCGGGGGTAATGGCCACAAGCCCTACCACCGCACCAATACAAGCTCCCAAAGCAGATATACTCCTCCCGTTGATCCTATCAAAAAATATCCAGGTCATCATGGCAGAAGCAGAAGCAATGGTGGTAGTTCCAAAAGCAGTTGCTGCAGAAGCAGAAGCACTTAAAGCAGATCCGGCATTAAACCCAAACCATCCAAACCACAGCATTCCTGTACCCAAAAGCACATAGGGAATATTAGAGGGTTCATGATGTGGATTTTTTCGTTTTCCCAATACCAAAGCTCCAGCAAGTGCTGCAAAGCCTGCACTCATGTGTACTACAGTTCCACCGGCAAAATCTTTCACTCCAAAATACTTATTTAGAAGGCCGTCAGGATGCCATACCATGTGACAAAGCGGAGTATAAATACAGATACTGAACAGAACAATGAATAAAAGATAAGAAATGAAACGAACCCTCTCTGCAAAAGATCCGGTAATAATCGCAGGAGTAATAACGGCAAATTTCATCTGGAATAAAGCAAACAAAATAAAAGGAATAGTGGGAGCCATCATGCTATGCGGCAGATTTCTTACTCCATTAAAAAAAGGATAGCTTAAAGGATTTCCAATAATTCCATAATGTTTCCCGGCAATAGTAATTCCCAAAGATTCACCAAAGGATAATGAAAAACCAACCACCACCCAAACCATAGAAATAACACCTAAAGCAATAAAACTCTGTAACATGGTAGAAATTACATTCTTTCTGCCTACCATTCCTCCATAAAAAAAAGATAATCCTGGAGTCATCAGCAATACAAGTCCTGCGGCAGCCAAAATCCAAGCTACATCAGCTCCTACAATTTTATCTTCAGTTAAAAATACTCCCTTATCAGCAATATCTGTAACCGGATTCCAGAACAAACCTCCAATAGCCACCAATGCAATAAGAGCGAATGAAACGATCCATTTTAATCCTATTTTCATGAAATTTATATTTAACCCCATTAAAATTACATATAAATATCATAAAAAAGCCATTTATTCATCAATAACCCCCATTAAAAACTATTCATCTAATAACATTATTGTTTTTTCACTGAATATTTCATTTAAAATTTTAGAAACCTCTTTGGCTTTAGTAGCCGGAAACAAATGGGTTCCGCCTTTAATTATATAGTCAGGTTTTGAATTCCGGATGGGAAAAACAATATCCTTATCTCCCAAAATCTGAATCACTTTTGTATTTTCTTCAAACTTCCATTCAGCCACTTTTTCTACAGACCATTTCAGATAATATGGGTCTTTTACTCTGAAATACTGAAGAAGCCTTGGATTTTTAGGATCAAACAATTTTCTGAGTACCGCATATACATTGGCAGCCTTAGCATTGAATAGTCCAACAGGCAGTATTCGTGGGATTTTAGTAACCTCTCCCGTCTTGATAAATCTGGATTTTTCTTTATCAGATTTAATGCTTCCCAGAATTACTACTTTTTCAGCTGGTTTCAGACGATTGATCTCTTGCACCATAATTCCTCCAAAAGAATATCCTAACAGACAAAATGGCTCCGAGGCATCAACTTTCTCCGCCATTCTTTCAACATAGCTATGAAAAGGTTCATTTTTTTGTGGAATGAGCCAGTCTATAAAAATTAGTTCATAATCTTTGGGAAACTGTAATCTTTCAAGTACCTTAAAGTCTGCTCCAAGACCGCTTACAATGTAAATTTTCATACTACTAATTTATAAAAAATGCGGAAAAATCACGATTTAGATTTTAAAAATTTGAATGACGGATATTCCCTTATTTTAAAACCATTTTTGAAAACAAATTTAGGTATACACTGTACCTTTAAACAATGTGTAGATATTTTCAAAATAATAAAAGAGCTTAATCTATACTTTCCCCAATCGCCCACAAAAAAAGCAGCTCCTAAGAACTGCTATTTTTATCAACATTATTTAATTTTATTTCTTCTTTACAGGAACTTTATTTTCATTATCCAGCTTTTCAGTAGACACTTTAAACTGAATATCCATTTCGTTCTTGATGAAGTAATCTTTCAGAGAAGATTGGTAGAATACTTTAAAGTCTCTTCTGTTTAAAGAGAACTTCGCAGATTCAATTACTGTAGTAAACTGAGTAACGTATACGTTTGCAGGGAAAGTAATCGTTTTTCTCACTCCTTTAAGGGTAAGATCTCCATATACGGTAGAGTTATACTCACTGTTTGCTAAAGGAATAATCTTAGTCAAATGGAATTTAGCAACCGGGAATTTCTTCACTTCAAAGAAGTTCGTACTTTTCAGGTCATTGGTAAGTTTGATCTGATCCTCATCAGAAACATCACCCGCCATCATACTTCTCATATCGATGATGAACTCACCATCCACCAATACTGTATGATCGAAGTTGAATTTTCCACTTTTTAATTTTATCGTTCCTGAATGGGAGGAAGCCTCAGTTTTTACAACCTTATATCCCCACCACCTGATCTCTGATGAAGTCACTTTCGAAACCTTATCAAATTTTCTTTGGGCAGAAACAAATGATATGCTTGCGCACACCATAGCAAACAATAGTAATCTTTTCATTCTTTTTTATTTACAATTCAACAAAAATAAAAAAAAGTGTAGAACTTCTACACTTTTAATAATCTTTTTTTGATTAATTTATTGAGCAGTTACCTTTACTACCATATCGATATCATCTTTCACAAAAACATCCTGCATTGTAGATTTATAAGCAACATCAAATTTCTGTCTGTCGAAAGAGAATTTATTAGATACTAAACTTACGACTCCTTTGCTGTAAGAAATTTTAGCTGGGAAAGTAACCGCATTTGTTTTTCCTTTCAAAGTAAGGTTTCCAGTTACTAAAGAGTTGTAAACTTTATCATTGTTTTTCTTTACACCAGTAATTTTGAAAGCAGCAGTAGGGAATTTTTCAACTTCAAAGAAGTCACCATTCTTAAGGTGTCCGTTTAATTTTTGCTGATATTCTCCTGTAAGGTCAGTAGCGTTGATAGAAGTCATATCCAACACGAAGCTTCCTCCTACAAGCTGGTTCCCTTTCATTACCATATCACCTGATTTTACTTTCACAGTTCCATCATGAGAACTTGCTTCAGATTTCGCAACTTTATATCCCCACCAGTGAACATCAGATGCTACTACTTTTTTAGATTGTCCAAATGCCAAACCACCAGCTAATACTGCTAATAAAAATATTTTTTTCATTGTTTAGAATTATTTTAATTAAGTTTAGCACAAAGGTAGCCATCTTATTTGATAGATTTCATTGATGTATATCAAGATTCTCAATTATTTTTATGAATAATATCAGCCCATAAAAAAACTCCGAATTTCTTCGGAGCTCTCTTTTATTCTTGATAGTAGGCCGTATAAAGTGCCATACCCTTTAATGCTGTGTGATTTTGCTTGACCAGATAGATTGGAATATTCTTAAGCATTCCCTCCATTTTATCACTGATCTTGAATTTTTCGTAGAATTTATCTTTATCTATATATTCTCTTACCATCTGCGGAATATCTCCTGCAATTAGTAATCCTCCTATCGCTTTTACCTTTAATGTCAAGTTATTGGCTTCTCTTGCCAGGAACTCAAGGAAAGTATCCAAAGCAATTCTGCAGATCAATACATTATCTTCTACTGCAGCCTTGTAAAGTTCTTCAACAAAATTACCATTAGTAAGACGTTCTCCTAGCCATTCAGGCTCCGGGTGTCTTTTTACATCTCTTAAGAAACGGTAAATATTAAATAATCCTGATTTGGATAGTACATTTTCCCAGCTTACAATCCCATAGATATTATTAAGGAACTGATAGAACTCAACTTCTACATTTGTTCTTGGTGAAAATTCAGAATGCCCGCCTTCTGTTGCGAAAGGTCTTAAGTTTTTCCCGTCAAAGAAATATCCGGCTTCTCCTAGTCCATTTCCTGGAGCAAGGATTGCTACATTTCCTTTTTCAAGATGACCACTGGTATAAATAGCTTCAAGATCATCATCTTCAAGAAGAGCCATTCCATAAGCTGAAGCCTCTAGGTCATTTAGCATTTCTACTTTTTCAAACCCGAAATCTCTTTTATATTCTTCAACATCTAAGTTCCAGCCCAATCTTGCAGGACTACTCTTTCCGTCAATTACAGGGCCTGGCACTGCCATTCCCAGACGTTTTACATTTTCCAGTTGATTATCCTGAATAAACTTCTTTAAGATATCGTTAAAGGAAGCATACTCTTTAGTAGCATATGTATTTTGTAATTTAATCTCAAGACCTCCGTTACCGGAAACAAAATAGCCTAAGATTGTCATATCTTCACGGAGGCTTGCCCCAATGATAGAAACATTATCATTATTACTGTTCTCTACTCCTGGTAAATAAAGTGGAAATTTTGGATTCAGAATCATAACCTCAAATTTTACCAAATATAATAATTGTTTTCGTAAATCCTGCACAGAACCAAAAAACCTTTCCACTTTCGTGAAAAGGTTTTGGTTAATAATTGTTTATATATTAAATCTAACTACTTTCCTAATGGAATATTATAACCGAACCCTACTCCGATATTCCCCACATTATAGTCCTGACCAGCTAAATCTCCTTTAGTTCCTACAAAAACCTTCTGGTATTGTACGAAGAAGTTCCAGTCTCTGTTGTGGTATCCGATCTCAGGCTTAAGGTAGAAACCACCGTTTGCTCTTTCAACATTCGTGTTAGAAGCTACAGTTTTGTCCCCAACTAAAAATCCGTACCCTAAGTCAGCTCCGAAATAGAAACCTGTTTGTTTAGGATAAATTCTTACTAAAGCAGCTACAGGAACTACCCCTACATCATTATTTTTATAACCGTTGTTATCTTTACCAAAATAGTGAGTATATCCTGTTGCGATACCTAGTCCAAATCCAGGAGTGATCAGGTTTTGATAAGCCACATCCACTCCTACTGCAGCAGAAAGGTTATCTGCGGGAACTGCTAAACCAACATTTGCGCCCACTTTGATCATGTTATTCATTTTTGAACTTTGTGCGCTTGCTATACCTGCTGTTAAAATCCCAGCTAGCAAAATTGCTTGTTTAAACATTTTCATAACTCTAATTTTTAAATTTTACTAAACAAGAGGATGTAAAAATCGTGCCAAGGAAGGCTATAGCTTTAATTTTAACACTCAAACAAGCCATAAAACAATGAATATCAATATCTTATTTTTAACAAAATTTAAATGTTTGTTTAACAAAAATTATAAAAAAAGTATCTTAAAAAGTGAATTAAGAGATAAAAAAATTTAGAAAGAGTCATGGAAATGTAAATTCTTTAATTTACACTTCTGCTCTCCAATTTAATGATATGCCTCAAGCAAAATTTTATCGGAATTTTAGATCATATTTACTTTTATCTAAAAATAGTAGAGGATTATCCATTTCTATCATTTCTTCTATCGCTTTTTCTTTGTCAAAAGCATTTTTATAATAGGCTTCAGCGATCTTATACCCTATTCTATATCCCAAATCTCCTGGTCTGTCTTTACTACTGGCAGCATTAAATAACCAATTTTGCAGATTGGTTGTACATAGTTCATTCTTCATTTCCATCCATAATTGCTTTTCGTTGGTATTGGCATAAAGAGCAGCTCTGCTTTTAACTTCCTCTGTTCGGTTCATCATCAGTTTTTCCGAAATATAGCTCGCAACGCCCTCTTTTATTACACTCTCTAATAAGCTACATTTGCAGGCATCTTTACGTATAGGCACCTGCTGCGTATGAATATATTCGTGGACAACGGTTTCTTTTACATAATCAATTACATCATTCTGATTGGAACGGGAAACAATATCGGCTTTTAAATTTTCATTTGTTATTTCAGAAATATCACTGTTCTTATCTCCGGCAAACATTTCAACCCCAATTAACAGATAGTGACCTGATATGGTTCCCCCTGTAGATACTGGTCCGATAGTAAAAGCTATTTTGGCCGGTTTACTCTTGGCATATAATCTGGTAAAATCAGAAATAATAGAGTTAAATTTTTCTGATTTTGAAAGGCTTACCGTATTACCTCTGATGCTCTCATAGTATTTCTTATATTTTTTGATTCTTTCGACAAAAAACTCAGCGGAGAAGTATCTTACTTTCTGAAATTCCTTTAATCCATTAGTACCACGATCCAAATAATATTTCTGAATGATGTCAACACTGTCTTGATTAGACTTGCTGTATTTCAATTTATCATAAGCTTCCCAAAAATGCTGAATATCAATTGTTGTTATATCTTTTAAATTTTCTGTTTTTACTTCTTCAGACTTCTTGGTTCGCCATTCAATATCCGATTTGCCTAGTGTTCTTATATTTATTTTTACAATTCCATTGGAAACCAATTTTGGAGAAACTGACTTAATATTAATTCTATATTCTTCATTTTTTTCCGGAGTATATTCCAATTTATCATATCCTTTATTTCCATCAGCAACGTCTGTTGAGGCAATCTTTTGATTGTCGGAATTGTACAGATTTATTTCAATATCAATATTTTCCTGGTACACTTTTATGATGTAAGTTTTCCCTTTTTCAAAAGGAAGAGTATAATTAAGATCTTCTTTACCGTCGAATGCAATGATTTGATCATTCAATTTGAATGTATTTTTCTGCCCGAATAACAAGGAGGGAAGAGCAAAAAAAATCAAAAATAATACAATCAGTTTATTCATATTCTTTTTATCATAAGACAATTGAAGAGATCATCTTATTACAAAAAACACAGCAAAAAAATAATTTATTATAAAATAAGAATATCAACTCTGCATTTTTGACAAAATTCAAATGGTTGTTTAACAATTTTTATAAAAAACTGAATTTAAAATATGAAAGAAGATAAAAAATAGAATAATTCAGCTTATTGATATAAAGGAAATTTAAATATTGTAAACGCTAAGACTCTAAGATTTTATTAGGATTACGTATATTTTATGGCGCAAGAAAATCAAAGATTTTCAGCAAATGAACAGTTTTATTTTTTGCCACGGATACACGAATAACCTTATTCTATGCGACTATGTGGTTTTAAAAATACTTTAACTTTAACCACATCGTAACATAGAATTTATTTGTAAATAAAATAATTCGTGCATCCGTGGCGATTAAAAAACAATTTCAAATATCTGCGTAATCAGCAATATCTGAGAGAGATTCTCACCATAATCAATTGTATTGAAGATAAAATCCTAACACCTTGGTGTTTCCCAATAATCCTATTATGTACACTTATTACTCATTACGTGTTATAATATTAACAAACCTTAACCCGTTATCATTTTAACCTTTTTTATTCAAACACATCAAAAAAATAAATGCTTTCACCATGGCTGATTCATTATTAAAAAACAAGCATCTTCTTTGGCGCGCAGGCTTTGGAGTTGGAATTAATCAAATTGCTGATTTGAAAAATAAAAACACAAAAACGCTGATTAATGAATTATTTAAAGAAGAAAGCTTTACAGAGATTAACTACGAGACACCGGATATAGCTCCTGCTGCTGACTATATGAACAGTAGTGCACCTGCTGACCAGAAAAAGGAAATGCAGCGAGTCAATAGAATACAGAACGAAGAATTGAATCTCAATTTTCTGGATAAAATGGTGAACAGTAAAGAACAGATGAGAGAAAAGATGGCTTTTTTCTGGCATGGGCATTTTGCTTCAAGAGTGGTCAATCCAAAGTTCAATAGGCAGCTGTTAAATACTATCCGGAAAAATGCATTGGGAAATTTCAAGGATCTGCTTTTTGAAGTAAGTCAGTCTCCGGCTATGCTCAACTTCTTAAATAACCAGCAAAATAAAAAAGATCATCCGAATGAAAATTTTGCCCGTGAAGTCATGGAACTTTTTACTATGGGAAGAGGAAATTACACGGAAAATGATGTAAGAGAAGGAGCCAGAGCCTTTACAGGATGGAGCTATGATAAAGACGGAGGTTTTAAGGAAAGAAAGAATCAGCATGACGAAAACACGAAAACTTTTCTTGGAAAAACAGGTAATTTTGATGGAAATGATGCTTTAAACATTATTCTGGAACAGAAGGCAACAGCCCAATTTATTACAACGAAAATTTATAAATTTTTTGTCAATGAAAATATTGACAAAGACATTGTCAATAAGCTCAGTGCCAGTTTTTATAACTCTGGGTATGATATTAAGAAACTCATGACAGACCTCTTTTCAAGTTCATGGTTTTATGATCAGAAAAATATAGGAAACAGGATAAAATCTCCTATCGAACTAATGGCCGGGATGATGCGGATATTGCCAATGCATATTCAGAATCCTGAAAACCTCATCGTATACCAAAAACTGTTAGGTCAAATGCTTCTCTATCCGCCAAATGTGGCTGGCTGGCCTAATGGAAGATCCTGGATAGACAGCTCTACGCTGATGTTGAGACTTCAAGTTCCCCAAATATGGTCTGGTCTCCGGCCACTGGAATACAGTCCACGACAAGACGACGATATTGATATGGGAATGAAATCACGGGAAACAGCTTTGAATAAAAGTTTTAAAAACCCTAATATCTCCATAGACTGGGATCGTGTGGATCAAATTTTTGCCCATAAAAACTGTGAAGATTATTTGATTCAAAATCCACAAAGTCTGGATATGAATACAGTCAATAGCTTTTCTGATAAAAGTACAAAAATGACCATTATCAATCTGATGTCAACCCCAGAATATCAATTAATGTAAGACCTTCACCTAAATCCAACACATTATGTTAATCAAAAGAAGAGAATTCCTCAAAATAAGTTCGCTGGCAACTGCTTCTCTGTTAATGCCTAACTTTCTAAAGGCAATGACACTGGATGAAGCTTTGACTCCTAATCAGAATATTTTGGTTGTTTTACAGTTTACAGGTGGTAATGACGGCCTAAATACGATTATTCCCGCAAAAAATGATATTTATTTCAGAGAAAGGAAAACACTTGCCATCCTAGATTCTTTGTCTCTGACGGATGAAGCCGGAATTAATCCTTCCCTATCCTACTTTAAAGAGCTCTTTGATAATGGCGAGCTTTCCGTCATGAACAACGTCGGATATCCAAATCCCGATAAATCCCATTTCAGAAGCATGGATATCTGGCAATCAGCGAGCAGAAGTGATGAGTTTTTGGATACCGGATGGCTGGGACGCTTTCTGGATGAAGAATGCTACCGATGTGAGCACCCCACTCAGGCTCTCGAAGTAGATGACATGCTTAGTCTTGCCTTAAAAGGAGAAAACAATAAAGCATTTGCTTTTAAAGATCCTAAAAGACTCTACCAAACCAGCCAAGAGAAATACTTTCAATCTCTTTATGATCACCATCATGATGATGAAACAGTTTCATATCTCTATCAGACTTTAGGTTCTACCATCAATAATGCGGGCTATATCTTTGATAAAAGCAAAGCGAAAAAAACAGAACAAACTTATCCTAATTCTCAATTGGGAAAGGATTTTAAAACAGTAGCCTCATTAATCAAATCGGATATTAACACTCAAGTTTACTATCTTTCTATCGGGAGTTTTGATACCCATGTGAACCAAAATGACAGACAAAAAAAGCTATTTAGTGATATTAATGAAGCTGTAAAATCGTTTGTGGCTGATATGAAAAGCAATGGTTTATTCAACAATATTCTTTTGATGACCTTTTCTGAATTTGGGCGACGCGTAGCTCAAAATGCAAGCAACGGAACGGATCATGGAACAGCCAACCAAATGTTCTTCATTGGTGGAAATCTTAAAAAGAAAGGATTACTGAACAGCCTTCCCAATTTACAGAATCTAAATGAAGGTGACCTGATCTACACCGAAGATTTCAGAAAAGTATATGCTACTATTTTGAAAAACTGGCTGCAAGCTGATTCTTCCAAGGTTTTGGGCTGGAAAAACGGGGTTTATGATTTTATATAACTCAACCGGATTTCTTTAACCATAAAAGGCACAAAAGTTTTATAACACTTCAGTTTTTTAAGCGACAAGCTTTATGTCTGACAAGTACACTTCAGTTTTTGAAAATCTAAGATTTTCTTGAGTACTATGATCAATATTCCAGTTGAAGGACTGTACATTCCCCTATTCCGGAGGGGTGTCAAAAATTCAAAGAATTTTGACGGGGTGGTTATTAACGACGCTATACTCATTCGTGCAAAACTCTGCTTAGCATCACAAAAAAAGAGACCGTCCAATATAATGACAGTCTCTTTTCGATAATTTTAAATGTAAACTACTTTTGCGTTTATGCAGTAATCTGCTTAGGTTCATTCTCTTTCTGATCTACCTTTTTGTCAAGTTTTTCAGATATTTTTTTAACGATATACTCTATCGCAATAGGTGCTATAATGGCAATAAGTGCTTTAAATATTCTTGATTTCATAGTGTGATTTTGTACCTAAACACTACAATTTCCAAGCCAAGATAAAAGCTCGGAAAAAAATAATCAATATTTACCTCTAAAACACTGTATTTATATCGCTGTTTTTACTATTAATTCTGAATAAACTACTTTTCATCAGGAATAATCAGCTCCTGATAATTTTTATTTCCAGCCTTGAATTTTTCTTCCATCCTTACTCGTAGTCTTCTTGGTTTATGGACAATAAGAGAATCTCCAAAACCTAACAGCAACCTTTCCAATTCAAAATTGATTTGAACACAGATTTTAAAAAGGGTTCCCTCATTCGTTTCATCGATCACTTCCTGACTTTTATGCAAGGGTTTTGTTTTAATATAAGGAGCATTGGCTGAATCTACAAAGAATACAACATTTCTGGGAACCATAGATTCCGCAACAGTAACCCCCACAATATCCTTGAAGTATTCGTCACCATCCAGTTCCTTATCAATGTATGGAAGACTTTCGTCTGCTTCAATACTTTCCATTCTGTCCAAAGCCAGATTGTACATCTTTTGCTTGTGTAAACAGATCAGAAACCACCGGTTATTAAATTCCTTCAGCAGTTGCGGATGAACTGTATATACACTTGATTCCCTTGCCGTAAAGCTTTTGTACAAAATTTTCAGTACCTTTTTATTGAGAATACTTTCATATAGGATATCAATATGTTCTAATCCTTTCAGTTGTTCATTTTTATCCAGATGAATAATTGATTTCTGGTTGGTAGAATGAATGGAGTCTTCCAGTTTCTGAATAACACCATTCATCTCTTTAAACATAGAAAAATCTTTGAACTGTTTCAGGATCTGAACTGCGTTGTTCATTGCTTTCAGGTCACTTTCGTTCACTGAAATATTATGAATGCTGTAATCCGGATCACTGTAACGGTAATATTTTCTCTCATACACCTCAATAGGTGCTTCATAACCAAACTTTTCACTCCGCATATTCTGAAGATCCAGCTGAATGGTTCTTTTGCTTACATAAGATTCTTTGCCTTCAAATTCAAATAATGCTTCGGAACATTCATCAATAAGATCTTCCAAAGTATACTTCCTGTATTTATTTTTGAGGCATTTATCTAATGTTTTATAGCGGATGAGAGCATTTTTATTAGATGACATGATTATTATTTTTGGCTAAAAATCTATTTTTCGGTCAATGGATTTCCCTCAAAGATCAATCCGTCCCATCCGAATTCCATGAAGTTTCTGATATTCTGATGATCTGTCCCGTCAGGATTTTTAAGAACTTCTTCTCTGTAAAATTCCCCAAAAAGCGGAAGGGTTTCTTCTTTGGTTAGCCCATGGTAAGAAGCAAAACCGAATATTTTGCATGAACCGTTATTCTGCCCTTCTTCATTTCTTGTATTCCCATTTTTGAATGCGGTAGGAGTAAAATTGTAATTTGCATCAATATAGGCTATCACATCAGGGAATTGAATCGTTTCGGGAAAATGTTTTAATTGTTCTAATAATATCATAGTTGTAAGTTTAAATTTTTATTAAAGAGAGCGAATATCTTAATTTTCAAATCAGTGAATTCACTCTTTTTAAAATTTTTGTAAAAATAATCAAAAATTTTTTATCTACGCAAATCTATTGCGCAATAAGTATATTACTTTGCACTATCAAAATGACAAAACAAATGGAATTTAATGGAAATCACTTAATCGAATTAGGATATAGACCAGCTAAATGGTTTAAAGATGCCATCGCTTATATCAACGAAAATCATTTGGATGAAATTCAGATCAAAGAATACCTGGAGCAGTTTAAACAACCTGATCCTATTCCTCTTCATGAAACCGCTCCTGAGTTTATCATCAACATCAGAGCTGAGCATGAAAGTGAAAGCGATAATGTAGAAAAAGTAATCAAGACCATGAAGGTTCTGATGAAAACACCAACACTGATTGATGGAGCTTTAATGCCTGATGCTTGTCCTACTGGCCCTGAAGGTCAGATTCCGGTAGGAGGTGTGGTGGTTGCCAAAAATGCCATTCACCCAGGATTTCATAGCGCAGATATCTGTTGTTCTGTGATGCTGACAGATTTTGGGAAAGCCAATCCTAAAGATATTCTGGATGCCGCTCATTCCGTAACACACTTCGGATATGGAGGGAGGCCAAGAGGTGAACAGATGCCTATGTCTCAGGGATTGATGGATGCTTTTAGAGAAAATGAATTCTTAAATGACGAAAAACTGATCAGTATCGCCCGTTCTCATATGGGAACACAAGGAGACGGAAACCATTTCCTATTCGTAGGAGTATCTAAAAATACAGGAAATACCATGATGGTCACTCATCACGGATCCAGAGCTCCGGGTGCTGCATTGTATGATAAAGGAATGAAGGTTGCCAACCGTTTCAGACAGGATATTTCTCCTGAAACATTGAAAGAAAATGCATGGATTCCTTACGATACCGAGGAAGGTAAATCCTATTGGGAAGCACTTCAGCTTATCAGAACATGGACAAAAGAAAACCATACATCTATTCATGATGCAGTGCTGAACAAACTGGGAATGGAGAAAGAAAACAGATATTGGAATGAACATAATTTTGTTTTCAAAGATGGTGATCTGTTCTATCATGCTAAAGGAGCGACTCCACTGGATGATAAATTCATGCCTGATATCACAGGGCCAAGACTGATTCCGTTGAATATGGCTGAACCGGTATTAATTGTTCAGGGAAAAACAAATGAAAGAAATCTTGGTTTTGCGCCTCATGGAGCAGGAAGAAATTTCAGCAGAACTCAGCATAAAAGATCATTGGCTCATAAAACAACTGAGGAGATCTTTAATGAGGAAACTGCGGGACTAGATATCCGTTTCTATTCCAATGAAATTGATATTTCCGAACTGCCAACTGCCTATAAAAGTGCAGCGAATGTAAGAGCACAGATTGAGGAATACGGGCTTTGTGAAGTACTGGATGAAGTGATGCCTTACGGATGTATTATGGCGGGTGACGTCCAAAAGAATGCACCGTGGAAGAAAAAGAAGAAATATAGAAAAGCATAATTCCTTATTTAATATGACTCAATATAAACCTTATAGGTTTTAGAAACCTATAAGGTTGTTAAAAAACTAATAACCAAGCCTTACAGGATAAAACCTGTAAGGTACATGAAAACTTTTTTCATAACGGCAGGGGCAGTAGCTCAGATGGTAGAGCAACAAAATTACTTTTCGCTGCAGGCAAATAAAGTTCCTATGAATTCCAATTGTGGGTCACAGGTTCGAGTCCTGTCTGCTCCTCAATATAATTTCAGGCAAAGAAAGTTCCTATATTTCCCTATTTACTTTCCGCCTTTTTTACAAATCATAAGGCAAAGGGAGTTCCTATATATTTGGTCATTACTCCCCGCTTTATAAAACTATAGGTAAAAGGAGTTCCTATAACACTTCACTTTTAATGAACTTACTCCTCACTTATTTTTTTAAAATTAGAACAATGAAAACATTACAATTATTCAATGCTGTATTGGCCAAAGAATCAAATGCAGAGCCATTTATTTCTAATGACGGTTTTATTATTGAACCTGATGCAGTTTGGGCAAAAAAAGACATCATCTCCTATTATTCAAAAGAAAAACTGAATGGAAATGATTTGAATAAAACGTTCCATAAATCCTGGGAAAAAATAAAGAATACTTCCAGAATTGACTTGTTTTTTGAACAGATCCAACACTATATTTCAACCTATGGAAGTGATTTCCAGAGCGAGATCTATATTCCTCAAGAAATATTGAATGTTCCTGATACCAAGTTGATCTTTAAGGTCATAAAAGCTTATACCGTAGAAGAAATGCATGAAAAATGCCTTTCTCTTCTACAATCCGGAATCGCTTTGAAAGAAGAAACGATTGATGATCTGCTGTATATTCTGCATACGGAACTGGAATATGATTTTACAGGAAAAGAAAATATCAGAAATAAGGAAGCCATTATAAAAATAGCTGATCGATATGATGCTTACCCTGAAAATCCTGTTGAATTTTTCCGTTATGTGATCTATAAGACAACCCAAACGACATTATTAATCAAAAATGATGAATTAATTGGTTTAATTAAGCAAAGTAAATTCAACCCAACGTATCTGTTTGAAAGCTTTGGGGTGGAAAGACTGGCAGAAATTTTCAACAGATTTAAACCGTTATTCCTTGCTTATAAAAACAAGGCTCCGAAAGCGATTAATAAGATCTCAAAGTTATCTAAGGTCAATCATAAGCCATTAGTATCCAACCCATTGAACAATGCTACAAATACATTACTGGAAAACAGTGATTGGCATTGGCTGGAAAATGCGACACCGTTTGCATTATTTAAAGCATTATCAGCGTGTTACTCAAGAATGTATGGTCAGGATACTTTTGTCTACAGAATCAGAAACGGGAAATCGTGGGTTAAAAAAGGTAAAGAAACTGATGTGAATCAATTCAACTATGAGTTTATTTTAGACTTTCTGAAACTGAAGTATGAACATATTTCCGGAAAGAAATTCTATTTCCCTAAGAATATAGAGTTTGCTCTTCCAACTTCTGAAAAAATGTTTGTTGGAAATATTCCTACCGGAACCCGTTTTTATGGTGATAGATTAGCTGTTGGTGTCTATTGGGAAGATCAATGGGGTGCTCGTGACCTGGATCTTTCAGGATTAAATATCGCTGGAAAAATAGGTTGGAATGCAGCTTATAATTATGCTGACGGACAATTGATGTATTCAGGAGATATGACTTCTGCTCCTAATGGTGCTGTTGAATATCTTTACGCCAATAAAGGCCTGAGTACTCCAACACTTGTGATGAACAATGTTTCAGCGGAGACGCCAACTGTGGATATAAAATCGTTATTGGAAAAGGAGATAACATTTCCTACGGCTATATGATGAATCCTAACCAACTCTTTGCAGAAGCCAGATGTAATTCTGTGCAGAAGCAAATGATTCTGGGAATGCTGCTGCCAAAAAACGAAAAACAATGTTTCGTACTGTTGAATTTCGGAGCAGGTCATTCTCATGTTTCTGGAAATACGGAAGTATCTATGATGGCCACCAGTGCATTGTATCAGCAATGGTATGAAGCAATGTCCTTCAATGAGCTTATCAAAGAGCTTGGAGGAGAAATTACTACAGAAAAAGCGGAAGCTGATTTTGATTTTTCTCTGGAAAGCCTGGAAAAAGATAGCTTTATAAAAGTCTTTAAATAAAAATGCGCTGTTCAAAAATTTTGAATGGCGCTTTTGATTTTAGCAGATGATTTTATCTCTCGCAAATTTTGCAGATAACGTAGATTTATTTTTAAATTAAGGGTCAATTATACATTTACTTTTTTGATGGAAAAATAATCCTCTTTAGCTTCAATAATCACTTTCTTTCCATAATCAATCTGAATATTGAACATGTTTTCTAATGGAAATTGTAGTACATTTTGAAGAATAAGGCGAATTACACCTGCATGAGCAATAATCAGAACTTTTTGAATGTCTTTTTTAATAATCAGTTCATTCCAGAAGTGAAATACCCGAGTCTGCATTTCAATAAGACTTTCACCACCTGAAGCTTTTACATTAATGAAATCTTTATACCACGGATCGATTTCCACTTCTGATATCTCCGTCCATTTCTTCAGTTCCCAGTCTCCGAAATTCATTTCCCGAAGTCTTTCATCAGTTGAATAATTAAACTTAAAATGTTCTGCTAAAAGACAGCATCGCTGTGCCGGACTTGAAATGACAAGCTCAAAATCTTCATCCAGATTCAGGTTTTCAAAATCTTTCTGATACTCTTTCCGTAAAGGTATTTCGGCAAACCCATAGCAAAGATTTTCCGGATTATCTACGGCAGTATGACGAATCAGATGAATTTCCATACGATCATTGTTCCTAAGTAAAATAACACTTCTGTAACCTGTTGAACAGCTCCCAGACAATCTCCAGTATAACCGCCGATATGTTTTTTAAAATACCAACCCATACAGACCTTTCCTAAATAAGCCAATACAAAAGCCAATATCAAACGCCAATCAGGAAGTAAGGCAAACGAAAGCAAAACACTTATGAATCCTACTAATAAAGCCATTCCATCCAAAGGTTTATTGGCTAAAGGCTTTGACTTACTGACATCAATATCCGTCACATATTGATGCGTATAGATCATCGTTCCGGAAATAAAACGGCTTGAAGTATGCGCTATCATTACAACTCCCAAAGTTTTCATCAGATCAGTGGTTCCCAACGCCTGAATACTGAAGAATTTTAAGGCAAACAATAAAATAATACCGATGGTTCCATAGGCTCCTACTCTACTGTCTTTCATAATGGTAAGAATCTTTTCCTTTCCATATCCGCCTCCAAAACTGTCACACATATCTGTAAAACCATCTTCATGAAAAGCTCCGGTCAGGAGAACACTTCCGATCATCATCAAAATGATTCCTATTTCCAGATTAAAAAGCTGGAAAGAAAGGTATAAAATTCCAGCATTAATGAGTCCTACCAATAATCCGATCCATGCAAAATACTTTTGAGATTTATTCATGATCTCACTGGAATATGGAACACTAAACGGAACCGGAATTCTGGTGAAGAACATCAGTGCTGTTGCAAAATAGACCAGTTCATTCTTTAAAATCTTCATTTATTCTTTATTTGAAACGTGAGCATCTTCAAACTGGACATTTCATTCAGGAAATTTACTGCACTTTGAATCAGCGGATAGGCCAATGCACAACCGGTTCCTTCTCCCAAACGTAAATTCAGGTTTAGTAAGGCTTTTTGTCCCAATAATTCCAAAAGCTTAAGATGGGCATTCTCATCACTTACATGACAGAATATACAATTTTTCAAAATATCAGGGTTCTTTTTCCATGCTGTGGCTATAGCAACTGTCGCGATAAATCCGTCCACCATAATCAACATATTCTGACGGAAGGCTTCTTCCATCGCTCCGATCATCTGAACAATTTCCAATCCTCCAAAAGTCCGGGCAATTTCATCCGGTGTTTTGACACCAGGATACTTCTCTATAGCAGTTGACAAAATATTGATCTTATTCTGCAGTTGCTCATCGTTCAATCCAGTTCCACGTCCAATACAGCTTACAATGGGAAGATCAAACAGCTGGCTCATCATTAGTGAAGAAGCGGATGTATTTCCAATTCCCATTTCACCAAATCCAATAATATTACAGCCTGTTTCTGCAATTTCTGTCACTATAAAACCTCCATTTTGCAGAGCTTGTCCATATTCTTCAGAGGTCATAGCCTGCTCTTCCAGAATATTACGGCTGGATTTTCTGACTTTCAGGTCTATTAAATCCAGCCCTTCCGGAAAATCAAAATTAACACCAGCATCTACAATCTTGATTTCAATACCGTGTTGTTTACAGAATACATTAATGGCGGCTCCACCTCCTAAAAAGTTCATTACCATTTGATACGTTACTTCTTGCGGATAAGCACTCACTCCTGCTGTCACAATCCCGTGATCGGCTGCAAAAACTACCAGATGAGGATTCAGTAGCTGTGGAGAAGTGGTATGTTGAACCATCCCAATTTTATGGGCAAGGTGTTCAAGGTGTCCTAATGCACCTAAAGGTTTTGTCTTAAAATCAATTTTATGCTGTAAGTCAGTTGTCAACATGGTTGTAAAATAGTTATGTTAAATAGAGAAAGTGCAATATTAGTGAAATAAGGGGTATTTTGGGTCATGGATTAAGGATGGATTAGAGAGAAAATAGATAATAGACGAAGAGATGAGAGACATACATCCCGGATTTTAGATATTGAGCCTATTAATGCCCGCCAACCTTAAACTTAGCACTCCCGAACACTCCTACTCTAAAACTCTCAAACTCTCAAATTCTCAAATTCTACCACTCAAAAACACTACGTAAGAACATTGCGCACACTCATCATTACTTTGCATTATAAAATTGAACACAATGACACCAAAAATAATAGAAAAAATAAAAGAAGTGGAGGCAACAAGAGGTGTAGAAGTCCTTCTAGCTGTTGAATCCGGTAGCAGAGCGTGGGGTTTTGCCTCTCCAGACAGCGATTATGACATACGTTTTATATACCGCCATGAAAAAGACTGGTATCTTTCACCTTGGGACAAAGATGAAACAATAGAGTTTATGACAGAAGATGATTTGGATGGTTCCGGATGGGATCTTCGCAAGACTTTTCATCTTTTGCTGAAATCGAATGCCGCTTTATTAAGTTGGTTCTATTCTCCTATCGTTTATGCAGAAAACACAAAATTTATAGAACTTTTCAGACCATTGGCAGATGCGTGTTTTTCCCCGGTAGCCGTTTCGTATCATTATTTAAGCATGAGCAAAAAATACATGGAAGCCTGCAGGACCGATGAAGTGAAATTAAAAAGCTATTTTTATTGTCTGCGAACTGCCTTAACTGGAAAATGGATCGTAGAAAAAGGAACTGTGCCACCAGTATTGTTCAGTGAACTTCTTGTTTTAGTGGATGCTGAAACCAGAACAAAAATAGAAAACCTCGTAGCCCTAAAAGCAACGAAAGGAGAAGCTTATTACCATCCAAATGACTGGGAGTTGTTTGAGTTTTTAGAGAAAACAATAGCTTATAATGAAGAAAAGTCAAAGGGTTTAAGAGGTGGAAATGCAGATAAGAAGGAGATGGAGAGGGTTTTTAGGGAGATATTGAAATTGTAAAAAAATAAAATGAAAATATTTAATTTTTTCAAAAAGAAGGACACTCAGATTCCTCAAAAAGAAATTAAAAAAACAATTTTTCAAGAGGAAGAAGTACATGAATTTGTTGAAAGAAGCCAATTCTTAAAAGAAGAAATGGGACTTGAAGTTCCTTTATCGGTCATTGAAACTTTCAAAAGGTATAATCTTCCAAAACACAATTATTATAGCATTTTTTGGCATGTGGATGATGATAGCTTTATCATTTTTTATACGGAAGCTTTCATTGAATTAGTTGTTTGCCGATACAAAGATATTTATGGAGACGATGTAGATTTAACTGAATTATCAGAACAGCTCAATGAAGCCATTTATGAGTATCGTATGAAAGAGAAATGTTTTGACAGAACAAATCCCGATTTTGAGTTCATCAATGCATGTTATGAAGAGTTCAGAAAGTCCGGGCAAGAATTGATTATCACTATGGATCTTGGACATTATGATCATCTGGTTCTCAATCATGAAGAAAAAGGCAATGTGGCAAATTGTATATCATCTTATCAAACAACAAGAGGAATACAGTATAAAGTTCTTACACAATTTAGGACTTTGCAAGAAGTTCTCAGAGAGACCTTAAAAGAGTAGAAACAATAAATCTATTAAAAATCTCAGTTTATGAACCAGAAAACATATTCATCAGACATCGTATGACCATCCAAGACCTAAAAAATAAAAACCTCCTCCTCTTCGAAGCCATCTCCGGAAGCCGGGCTTTTGGGCTGGCAACGGAAACTTCAGATACGGATATCCGTGGAGTGTATTACCTGCCAAAGGAAGATTTCTTTGGGCTGAACTACATTCCACAGATCTCCAATGAGACGAATGATATTACTTATTATGAAATTGGAAGGTTTGTGGAACTTTGCAAAAGAATAACCCTAATATTCTGGAGGTTTTGGCAAGTCCTGAAGATTGTATTCTGTGCAAACATCCGTTGATGGATTTGCTGAAACTGGAAGATTTTCTTTCTAAGCTATGCAAAGATACCTTTGCAGGATATGCCATTTCCCAGATTAAAAAAGCAAAAGGCCTCAACAAAAAGATCCTGAACCCTATCGACAAGGAGAGGAAATCGGTTCTTGACTTCTGTTTTATTCTGGATGGACAAGGTTCTGTTCCTCTGAAAAAATGGCTATTGGAAAATGAAAAAGTTCAGGAGAAATGTGGATTAACGGCTATTGATCATACCAAAGGACTGTTTGCTTTATTCTACGATGATTCCCAAATATTGGGTTATAAAGGAATTATCCAGCATGAAGAAGCCAATCAGGTTTCGGTATCCTCTGTTCCAAAGAATGAAAAGCCTGATGCTTACCTATTCTGCAACCTGGATGCCTACTCCACTTACTGTAAAGATTACAGAGAGTATTGGAATGGGTAGATGAACGCAATGAAGATCGGTATAACGTTAACAAAACGCATGGGCAGAACTATGACAGCAAAAATATGATGCACACCATCCGTCTATTGCAGTCATGCGAACAGATCTTCACCACCCAAACCCTTCAGATCCGTGTAGAAAACCGGGATGAATTGCTGGATATCAAAGCCGGAAACAGGTCATACGAAGCAATGATGCAAAAAGCTGAAGATCTGATTAGCTCCATAGAGTATCATTATTCTATCTCTGATCTTCTCAGTTCTCCGGATTTGGAGAAAACAACCAAAATCCTGATCGAAATAAGAGAAAAACTATACAGGGATCATAAACAATAAGTAATAAATAATGAGTAATAATAGTGGGAAACTACAACAGTAACCTCCCACTCTAATACTCTAATACTCTAATACTCTAATACTCTAAAACTCTAGCACTCTAGCACCCTAGCACCCTAGCACCCTAGCACCCAAACCTACTTCTTCTTGGAAGCCTTGGCAATTGGGTTATACTCCAGGCAGATCTTCATCCAATATTCAAAATCTTCCGGTTTCTGAAAGCCTATAGGTTCTACATAGCAATATTCCTTTAACTGCTTTCCTCTCATAATCATGGGAAGAAAACCTGTTTTTTCTGCTACTTCTTCTTCCTTTTCGGGATTGTAGCGGCACATCAGATTGTCATGACTGATATTAATACACATTTTATCATTCACAAGAAATGCCAATCCGCCAAACATTTTCTTTTCCTCGATTTTAATATCATCCACATTAGAAAGCCATTCACGAACTCTGTCTGCTACTTCAATATTGTAAGCCATGATGATTATATTTTATCTTAAAGATAAGGATTAATACAATTCAGTTTCCTTTGCGATTATATTTAAAAATAAAATTTTATTTAAATTAATTATTGTTTTACGATAATTAATTATACATTTGCAATACTAATTAATGATCGTGATATGAATCAGACCAAAATCATTTCCCGTATTTTATTTTATATCTGTACACTTTTATCAGCCGGATATTTAATAACCATGCTGTATGCTGTGCTCTGCCTTACAACCGGTTTTTCTGTGATCCCTTACGGCAATGGCCAGTATCTTCATATCAATTATCCGTTTACAGAACAGCCATTTCTGAATATAGAAGATCATTATCCCTATATTATTTTTTCATTCCTGCTGGTTTTAATTTCCTATGGAATTTTTTTCTGGTTTTCAGCAAAAGTTTTCAAGGTATTTTTCCAGCCAAAGCTTTTTACAAAGGAACATATCCTGCAACTTAAGAGATTTTATCTGTATAATATTTTCATCCCACTTCCACTGGTTATTATCGCGAGTTTCTTTGTGGAAGTAGAAAGTATCATATGGGGACTGGTGTTTATTCACTTTATGCTTGGAATTTTCTGTCTGTTTCTTGCAAATATCTTTAAGCAAGGACTACATTTGCAAAACGAACAAGACCTATTTATTTAAAAATGCCAATTATAGTCAACTTAGATGTCATGTTAGCCAAAAGAAAAATGCAGAGTAAAGAATTGGCAGAAAAACTGGGAATTACTCCCGTCAACCTTTCCATTCTTAAAACTGGAAAAGCCAAAGGCGTTCGTTTTGATACTCTGGAAGCCATCTGCAAAATCTTAGAATGCCAACCGGGAGATATTCTCGAGTTTAAAGAATAAAACTTTATCAATTAAGGTTCATAATTCGAGATGTAAAGGTTGTGAGACTTTGATCATTCGATCTGGGTTTCTTTATTCAGCCTTTCCATCCCTCATCTCTTCGTCTATTATCTAGACGTATCCGGTCTTAATACTCAACCTAACAGTAGTCCTCAACAGGATTACCTATTCTTCTATTCCCCAAACACAACACTATGAATACTTTATTAATCAACAACCTTAATCTTACTTACAATGGTTTTCAAGCCATTAATAACATTTCCTTAGAGATCAACAATGGAATGTTCGGACTTTTAGGCCCCAATGGAGCCGGAAAATCATCCCTAATGAAAACAATTGTAGGATTGCAAAGCCCAACTTCGGGAAGTATTATTTTTAATGATATTGACATTGTTAAAAATCCGGAATATATCAAACAAAATCTGGGATTTCTGCCTCAGGATTTTGGCGTATATCCTAAAGTTTCAGCCTATGATCTTTTAGAACACATTGCTGTACTGAAAGGAATTTCAGATAAAACACATCGTAAAAATCAGATCTTAAATCTGTTAGAAAAAGTAAATCTTTTAGATTTTCAGAACAAAGAAGTTCATACGTTTTCCGGTGGGATGAAACAGCGTTTTGGAGTCGCTCAGGCACTCTTGGGAAATCCTAAAATTATTATTGTAGATGAGCCCACAGCAGGATTGGATCCGGAAGAAAGAAACCGCTTCAACATTCTGCTCAACGAAATTAGCCAGGAAGTCATCGTCATTCTCTCTACCCACCTCGTGGAAGATGTGAGAAACCTTTGCTCGGAAATAGCTATTATGAACCATGGAGAGATTCTCAGAAAAGGCGTACCTCAAAAACTCATGACCGAACTAGAAAATAAAATCTGGTCAAAATCTTTCGAAAAAAATGAAACGGAAAGCCAATATTCAAAGCATGAAGTCATCAGCAGACAATTGATAGAAAGAAAACTTCATCTTACTGTTTTTGCTGAAGAACCATCTTTAGATTTTACTCCTGTAACTCCTTTACTAGAGCATTTTTACTTTTATACTTTAACTCAAAAACCTTAATCATGAATGCCCTACTATCCTTTGAAATCCAACGCAACACAAAGCATTGGCTTACCTATCTTATTGCCATAATTCTGATATTTTCAGGTATTTTTTGTGGCAACCAATTCAACCTTTCTGTAGGAGAAGGAATCTATCTAAATTCACCTTATACGATTGGGTTTATGATTGGCATGCTAAGCCTTTCTATCATATTTTTAGCAACAATTTTTGCTTTACAAATTTTATTTAAAGAGCGAGATTCAAAGTTTGATATCATGTTGTTTTCATATCCGCTTTCCAAAGAGACTTATCTAAAGGGTAAATTCCTGATCTATTTTTCACAAACCTTTTTAAGTTTTTCTTTTTTAATACTCGGATTTATAGTCGGCCAAAACGTTCGTTCAGGAAGTGAAATGCAGCCTGATTTCAACTTGGAGTATTACCTCTACCCTTTACTGATTTTTGGACTGGTCAATAGCCTTTTAGTCTGTAGTTTTCTTTTTCTGCTTTCAATGGTTATCAGAAAAAAACTTTTAGTGGTAGTAGGCGGGTTGATGCTTTATGTTTTCTATATGATTATTTTACTGTTTTCCAATTCTCCCTTTATGGCAGGAAGTCTGCCACAATCATTAGAAGCTCAGCAATTTTCAGCCATAGTCGATCCTTTCGGATTATCTTCTTTTTTTCAGCAATCCAGACTATTAACTGCAACACAGAAAAATACACATATTACCTCTTTTACAGGCTATTTGCTATTGAACCGAGTCTTTTATCTGATCTTATCAGCTGGATTTTGGATTCTTTGTCTGAAACAATTTTCCTTTTCTAATATTTCAGGACAAAAACTAAAAAAGGCACCTTTAAAAACCGACGATCAGCCAAGGGCTTTCAAATCTGAATATGCTGCCGTACTACCTGATTATGGAAGATCATCTTTAGTACAATCAATACTATCCTTTGCAAAAATTGATTCCATTTATTTATTCAAAAGTATTACTGTTCCTGCCGTTTCCATACTCCTCATATTTTCTGTAGGAATGGAAATGTATGCTGAAATTGAAAAAGGAATTCGTATTCCTCAAAAATATGCCAGTTCGGGACTTATGGCTACCACCATTTCAGAAAATTTTCACTTGTTAGGCTTATTTATTGTCGCTTATTTTCTCAATGATTTGTATTGGAGATCCCGTTCATCGGGCTTTTTTCTCATTGAGAATAGTACTTCTTTTTCCAAAAATAAATTAGCCGGACATTTTCTCTCCATCAGTATTCTCTTATTTTTCTTTACAGGGATTTTAATTCTTGAAGGAATTATTTTTCAGGCTGCCTATCATTACTTTCATATTGATTGGAATGCCTATCTCGCAGTTTTTCTTTTCAATACATTTCCTTTGCTCTTATTTTCTGGTTTTATTTTACTGATCAATGACAGACTCCCTCATAAATTTGTGGCACTCGGACTCTCTGTTTTTGCTGTTCTCATCCTTGCGAGCCCGGTTTCAAGTAAGACTCTTTCTTACCCTCTTCTTAGAATATTCTCAGATTTTAAAGGCAGCTACAGTGATTTTAACGGGTATGGAAGTTATACAAAAGCTATTGGAGAAAGGCTTTTATTTGGAACTGGAATAATAGCTTTTTTATGGACAATTAATGAATGGGTAAAGCATAAAAAATTCAGCCTTACAATCTCTATATTCTCTATTATTTTACTCATTTTCGGAACCACAGCCGGCAGTCACTTTATAACAGGTTATGTTTCTAAAGATCATGAAACAGAAATTCTAAATTCTGTTCAATATGAAAAATATTTTCTAAAGTATGAAAACATCCCGCAGCCTGACATTACAGATGTTAAGACAGAAATACAATTGAACCCCATTGAAAATTCCTATGTGATCATCGGGACTTATATCCTGAAAAATCAAACTGAAAAATCCATCCATAAAATCCTAATCAATTTCCATCCTGACCTGAAATTGGAATCTGCTATTTTTAAAACTGAGACTGAAATAATCCGTCTCAATCACAATACGCCTGAAGTTTCATTAAAAAATGCTTTACAACCCAATGATACTGCTGTTTTACATTTTAAAATATCTTATCAATGGTATCCCGTCAATGGCCATCAGTCTTTCAATGCTATTATACAAAATGGTTCATTCATGAGAATTAGCAGGTACTATCCTACCATTGGCTATCAAAAAGATGATGAAATTCAGGATCAGCATACTCGAAATCAATATCAACTTGGAAAACGAGATGCGCTGAAAAGACCTGAAGCTCCTGAGGTATTGAAAAAAGATTTTATTAATCTGGATATGATTATTTCAACTCAACAGAATCAAACTGCTATAGGAACCGGAGATCTTGTCAAAAAATGGAAAAGCTCAGGCCGGAATTACTTCCAATATAAAGCAGAAAATATTCCTTTCCGTTTTGCTGTTTCTTCCGCTGAATATGAGGTAAAAAGTATCCGTTATAAAGGAATTAATGTAAATGTATTCTATCATAAAAGTCATTTTGAAAATGTAGATCATCTCCTTAAAAATGCTCAGCTTACTTTGGATTACTGCCAGCGAAATTATGGGCGATATCCCTTTAAAAGCATCAATTTCACCGAAATATCCTCTTTTACCAAAGGCTTTGCGGCTACAGCTTATCCTTCTGCCATCTTCATGCCTGAAGATATGGTTTTTCATGCCAATATTCATGCTGATCAAAAACAGGATGTTATCAATGAACTGGCCGGACACGAGCTTTCCCATCTATGGTGGGGAAACAGCCAAATAGATCCTGATTATAGAGAAGGTTCGGTAATGCTTACAGAAACGCTGGCCATGTATACGGAAATGATGCTCTACAAGCAGATGCATGGAAATGTAAAAATGAAAGAAAGGCTACAAGTACACCAGCAAATTTATGATAATGAAAAAGGGCTTTCTGAAGATCTTCCTATCTACAGAGCGACAGGAGATGTTCCTCATATTTCTTATTCTAAAGGAGCTGTGGCTATGGTGCAATTAAGTGAGATTCTTGGTGAAGATAAAGTAAATACTGCATTAAAGAATTTTCTGTATCATAATCCATATCCTAAAAAACCCACTTCAATGGATCTGCTCAACGAATTTTATAAGGTCACCCCATCTGATAAAAAACTACAAATCGATCAGTTATTTAAAAATAAATGATCATCAATAATTTAATGTAAAATGCTTCTATGAAAGTAAAAATGCCAAATCCAATCTCAGATTTGGCATTTTTAATAAAATTATTTTTCAGGGAGTTGTAACAAAATAAATATTGCCTCAACAAATTAATTGATATATCAATAATTGATAAATCATTTTAATATCAAAATATGGAAAAATTAAATTCAATCATATTCTACAATATAGACAAAGCCATCAGAGCCTATAGAAACTATGCACAACGTCAACTGAAAGCTAATGGTTTTACCATAACCATTGATCAGTGGCTTATCATCAAAGCTATTCTGGAAAACCCGGGAATTACCCAGAATGAAATTGGTGATCTTGTTTTTAAGGACAATGCGTCTGTGACGAGAATTATTGATTTAATGGTAAAATCCGAATATATCATAAGACATATTCATCCTGATGACCGCAGAAAAACCAATCTGGAAGTAACAGATTCCGGAAAGAAGGTGATCAAAAAGGTTCAGAATATTGTTGAAAACAACCGTGAGATTGCTTTAAAAGGGGTTTCAAAGGAAGAACTAGAAATGATGTATTCAGCTTTACTGAAAATTTCAGAAAACTGTCTAACTTCTAAAACATAAACACTATGACCAGAATATTTTCACTCATTTTACTCTGGATACTGATGCTTTTCACCAGCTTTCTATCAGCGCAGACTATGCAGAGTTTTTCCTTATCAGGAAGCATTCAATCCGACAAAGCGGAACAAATGGAGATCAATCTTTTGGGCGCTGATCATAAATTGATTAAGACAGAGATAGCAGATCCCAAGGGAAAATTCGGGTTCAGCGATCTTAAAGGCGGAACCTACCATCTAAAAATCAACAGAAACGGATCTGAGGTATATCATTCTGATCCTATTTCATTGTCTGACAATAAGATTCTTCCTTCTATTGATCTTAACATAAAATCCATTGAAGGGGTAACGATTACCAAATCCAAACCCATGATCGAAAGACAGGATGGAAAAATGATCATGAATGTAGAAAACAGCATTGCCAGCACAGGAAATTCTGCCTTTGAAGTTTTAGAGAAAGCACCAGGAATCAGTATTGACAATAATGATAATATCAGCCTCCGTGGAAAGGGAAATCTCCTGATTCAGATTGATGGTAAAAATACACCCATGACCGGAAGTGATCTGGCCAATTATCTTAAAGGAATTCCTTCATCAACAATTGATAAAATAGAATTCATTACCAACCCATCATCAAAATATGATGCAGCAGGTTCTTCTATTATTAATATTAAACTTAAAAAGGAGCAGAGAAAAGGAACAAACGGAAGTATTTCCACTTCTTTGGGAACAGGGAAATATGTAAAAAACAATAATAGCTTCAGCATCAATCACAGAAATAAAAAAATCAATATTTTTGGAAACTACAGCTTTGCCTATAGAGAAGCTTATAACGGTTTGGTACTGGATCGTAATTTCTATGAGAACAACAATTTCAAGAAAGCTTATATTCAGGACAACTATCTAAAATTCAAGTTCAATAGTCATGTAGTCAAAGCAGGAATGGATTATTTTCTGAATGATAAAAATGTTCTGGGATTTTCTGTAGGGTTGGTTTCGAACAAGTTCAATATTAACGGGGATAATTCCAACCTCACATTAGGCAGTAATCGTCTTCCGGAAAGCACATTTACAACCGTAAATACTTCCAATGACCGCTGGACTAATCTTTCATTCAATCTTAACCATAAATATACTATTGATTCTCTGGGTTCAGAAATCTCTACAGATTTTGATTACATTCATTATGCAAATTCTTCGTTACAAAGCTTTGATACCAGAACCCATGAAATTGATACCGGAACCAATAGTCTGGATATTATAAAGGGAGATATGGATGGGAAGCTAAACATCTATTCCTTAAAATCAGATCTGACCAAGAATTTTAAAAACGAATGGAAACTGGAAGCAGGAATTAAATCCAGTTTTGTAAAAACAGATAATGATCTAAAATTTTTCAATGCCAATTCAGGTACATTGATCCCTGATCTTTCCAAAACCAATCATTTTATTTATGAAGAAAATATCAATGCGGTGTATGGAAATGTTTCTAAAAAATGGGAGAAATTTAAGGCTACAGCTGGTTTAAGAATGGAAAACACCAATGTAAAAGGAACACAGCTTACGACCAATCAAATCAACAAAAGAGACTATACACAATTGTTTCCAAGTGCCGTTTTTTCTTATGATCTGACTGATAAAAGTAATCTTGAAATCAATTTCAGCAGAAGAATTACAAGACCCAGCTACAATCAGCTGAATCCATTTAAGTTTTATCTTGACCCCACTACTCTAAGGGCTGGAAATCCAGACTTGAATGCACAAACCACCATGAATTACGAACTGACATACAGCCTTAGCAATAAATATTTTGCTACATTAAGCTACAGCAAAACATCCAACAATATTACAGACATCCTTAAACCTGTAATCGAAAACGGACAAGTAGTAACCGTACAAACTATTGAAAACCTAGACTCCGTATCTTATTTTGGCCTATACCTCATTGCTCCTGTAAAAGTGACTCAATGGTGGGATATGAATAACAGTGCCAATTTCTACTACGGTTCCTACACAGGAAATGTCTCCGGAACACAGATCAACAATAAAGGAAATTTCACATTCAATATCAACAATATCAATTCATTCAAATTAGGAAACGGATTTACCGCAGAACTAACAGCCAACTATAAAGCAAGGGAAATATATGCCTATTTGAATGCAAGCCCCAATTGGTATCTAAATGTTGGTGCCCAGAAGAAGTTTAAAAACAACAGTACCCTGAAACTCTCTTTCACAGATATGTTCTTTACAAGTAATCTAAAAGGACAGACCGTTTATAATGATTATTTAGAAAACTTTGCTGTAAAAAGAGACACACGGGTAGTAACGCTTTCTTATACTTACAATTTTGGTTCTTCAAAAAATGGACAACCGAGAAAAACGGGTGGTGCTGATGATCTTAAACAGAGAGTGGGAAGTTAAATTCTGTTCAGTTGTTGGATACACGCTAAGGCGTAAGGAATTTTATAACTTTACTATGTTCTTAAGGCGAAGATTTTAGCTGTGATACAATTGAATGTTGTAGATCTCTTGCTGATTTTGCAGATGACGCAGATGATGATAGGTGTGTACAAAATCTATATTTTATTTTGCCACGAATGCACGAATAAATTATTTAGATACAGTTTATAAGTAAAAAATAATTTGTGCATTCGTGGCAAAATAAAACAGCATCCTTGCTGAGAATCTTTGATTCTCTTGCGCCTTAAAAACATCATTCTATTTAAAAACTTTGCGGCTTTGCATTTTCCAGCAAGTATAAAAAAACATAAACCATCTGAAAACAAGAAATCCCTCAAAATTGAGGGATTTCTATATATTTAAGAATCATTCTTAAGCTTCTGTAGAAGGAGTTTGATCTTCAGCTGGTTTTTCAGCTTGTGGTCTATCTTGTCCTTCAGGTCTTCTTTGCCCTTCCGGTCTTCTTTGTCCATCTGGTCTACCTTGTCCTTCAGGTCTTCTTTGGCCTTCTGGTCTTCCTTGCCCTTCTGGTCTACCTTGTCCTTCTGGTCTTGGAGGTCTTGGTAAAAGAACTTTACGGGAAAGCTTCATTTTCTTACGGTCATCATAACCCATAAATTTCACTTCTACTTCATCACCTTCAGCATAAGGAACTTTATCTAAACGAGCCCATTCAATTTCAGAAATGTGAAGAAGTCCTTCTGTTCCTTTAGCAATCGCAACGAAAGCACCGAAATCCATTACTTTCACAACTTTTCCATTGTAAACCTCTCCTACAACCGGTACAAAAGTAATTTCGTTAATTCTTGCAACAGCAGCATTGATTTTCTCTCTGTCTGTTCCTGCAATCTCGATACGTCCGATTTCACCAATTTCTTCAATAGCAATAACGGTGTCCGTATCTTTCTGCATCTGCTGAATGATTTTTCCTCCAGGCCCGATTACAGCACCAATGAAGTCTTTAGCGATCTCCATTACTACCATCTTCGGAGCGTGTGGTTTCACATCTGCTCTTGGCTCAGAAATAGTTTCAGTGATTTTATTTAAGATGTGTAATCTTCCGTCTCTAGCCTGCATCAAAGCTTTTTCCATGATATCCATAGAAAGACCCTGAATTTTGATATCCATCTGACAAGCAGTGATACCATCTGCAGTACCTGTTACTTTGAAGTCCATATCTCCAAGGTGATCCTCATCTCCTAAGATATCAGAAAGTACAGTGAATTTACCAGATTTTGCATCGGTGATCAATCCCATTGCAATACCTGAAACCGGTTTTGTAATCTTAACTCCGGCATCCATTAATGCTAATGTTCCTGCGCAAACTGTTGCCATTGAAGACGAACCGTTTGATTCAAGGATATCAGAAACAATTCTGATAGTATATGGATTTTCTTCAGGAATAACTGCCTGTAATGCTCTTTGAGCAAGGTTTCCATGTCCTACTTCTCTTCTTGAAGTACCTCTTAAAGGTCTTGCTTCACCTGTTGAGAATGGAGGGAAGTTATAATGTAGGAAGAATTTTTCGTCATGTTGCGTGATTACGCTGTCTACCATGTTTGCATCTTTTACAGAACCTAAAGTTACTGCTGTTAAAGATTGAGTTTCACCTCTTGTAAACACTGCAGAACCGTGAGCTCCCGGAAGGTAGTCAATTTCTGACCAGATCGGACGGATCGTTTGAGGATCACGACCATCAAGACGGATATTGTCTTCAAGGATCATCTGACGCATTGCTTCTTTTTCTACATCATGATAATATACTTTTACGAAAGGAGTTACTCTTTCCAATTCTTCTGCATCTTCAGCATATTGAGCAAGGAATTCTTCACGAACTGCTTTGAATTTGTCTCCTCTCTCTTCTTTACCAGATGGAGTTCTTGCTACTTCATATACTTTATCGTAAGTTTCTTTCCAAACTTTTTCACGAATTTCTTCGTCGTGATTTTCGTGAGAATATTCTCTCTTAGGGAAAGCCTTACCTACTTTTTCTGCTAGTCTCTCCTGAGCTTCAATTTGCTTTTTAATTTCAGCATGACCAAAATTAATAGCTTCTAACATTTCCTGCTCAGAAATTTCTTTCATTTCTCCTTCTACCATTACGATGGAGTCTTTAGTAGCTCCAACCATAATATCCAATTCAGAATTTTTCAATTCTTCATAACTTGGGTTGATAGAAAGTTGTCCGTCAAATCTTACCACTCTTACTTCAGACATAGGTCCGTTGAAAGGAATATCGGTAATAGCAATAGCTGCCGAAGCTGCTAAACCAGCTAAATCATCAGGAATTGTTTTTCCGTCATAAGAAATTAGAGAAATCATCACCTGAACTTCAGCGTGGAAATCTTCAGGGAAAAGCGGACGTAGTACTCTGTCTACTAAACGCATTGTTAAAATTTCCTGATCTGAAGGTCTTGCTTCTCTACGGAAGAAGTTTCCAGGAATTCTTCCACCTGCATAGAATTTTTCTCTATAATCTACTGTTAATGGTAAAAAATCTACACCAGGATTTGCTTCTTTATTGGCTACAACAGTTGCTAAAAGCATTGTTCCACCCATTTTTACTACCACAGATCCATCAGCCTGCTTAGCCAACTTTCCTGTTTCAATAGTGATTTCTCTGCCATCAGCAAGAGTAATCAGCTCTGTAAACGCTTGAGGTATACTCATAAATTTGTCTTCTTAATACTCCGTATTGAGTATGAATTAATATTTAAACTCTTTAAATTTCGTGTGCAAAGGTACTATATAATAATGATATATTAAATTTTTCAATTGCATAAATAGGTTCTCAAAATACAAAATTTTGGCTATCAGTTTTATGAAAGTCTCAAAAATTAACATTAATCAGTCAAACACCCTTATTATTTCTAAAAATAAAATACAATTTTTCACAATATTGCATTGAAAGATCCTAGTGTTTTTGTATTATTGTCTCAAAAAATGAAAATAACATTTTAATCAGATAAAATGTATCCATTTCATTATAAAAACTATTGAAAGAATTGCAAAATCATAGGGTGATTCCTATATTTGCCCTACTTCACCAAATACAATGCTGTAGACAAAAAGCCAAGGAAGATATTTTCCTGACACAATAAATAAATGTTTATGAATAAAGAAGTACAAACGAAAAGCAGGAATTATACGGTTCCATTGATTACCATCACCCTGCTATTTTTTATGTGGGGATTTATCACCTGCATGAATGATATCCTGATCCCCTATCTGAAACAACTTTTTAAGCTTACCTTTTTTGAATCCATGCTGGTACAGTTTTGTTTCTTCGGAGCTTACTTTATCGGATCTTTAATCTATTTTCTGATTTCCATTTCTAAAGGAGATCCTATCAACAAAGTAGGATACAAAAAAGGAATTTTGTTCGGAATCGGTTTAGCCGCATTAGGTTGCATCCTCTTCTATCCGGCAGCAACATTCTCTTACTATCCTTTATTCCTGGGAGCTTTATTTATTTTAGGACTAGGCTTTACGGTATTACAGATCACGGCCAATGCTTATGTTTCATTACTGGGTTCAGAAGAATCTGCTTCCAGCCGATTAAATATGACCCAGGCTTTCAATGCATTCGGAACAACGATTGCACCGGTATTGGGTGGACATTTAATTTTTGAATTATTTTCTGAGCCGGACGGAACTTTCAGTGCGGTTGCCACCAGAATCCCATATTTGATCTTTGCGGCGATTCTTCTCCTGGTAGGATTATTAATTTCAAGAGTAAAACTACCTTCATTTCAAACAGAAACCGAAGAAACCGTACAGGGTTGGGGAGCATTAAAGTACAGCCATCTAAAATTCGGAGTTTTTGCCATGTTTTGCTATGTAGGTGGTGAGGTTGCAGTAGGAAGTTTCATCATCAGCTTTCTTGAAGAAACCATGAAATTCAATGAAGCAATCAGTAAAAATTATCTTTCTTTATACTGGGGAGGTGCCATGATCGGGCGTTTCTTAGGAGCAATTTCATTAAACCAGTCTATTAGCCAGTCTAAAAAGGCAATTTTTATGCTAGGGGCTGCTGCGCTGGTTTTCCTTGTAATTTTCAGCATTGTAAACCTTACTTTTGACCAAATCAGCTTTTTCTTGGTATTTATCTTGCTGAATTTCGTAGCATTTTTTGTGGGTAAAGCCGCTCCGGCAAGAACATTATCCATTTTTGCAGCCATTAACGTTATTTTATTGATTTCAACAATGGTTAACCATGGAGAAATAGCAATGTACAGTGTGTTAGGAATCGGGATTTTCAATTCAATCATGTTCTCTAACATTTATACTTTGGCCATTTCAGGATTAGGAAAATATACCAGTCAGGGATCATCCTTAGTTGTTATGGCTATTTTGGGAGGTGCTATTGTTCCTATTTTCCAGGGCTATCTTGCCGATCAGTTTGGAGTACAGCATTCATTTATTATTCCTGTATTTTGCTATCTGGCCATTTTAATTTTCGGAGCGTACTGCACGAAATATCTTGGTCATGTAGAAAGTACGGAAGCTAAATCAGGACATTAATACGATATAAAAATATAAATCAAAAACAGGCTGTTTCATTTTTGGAGCAGCCTGTTTTTTCAGCATCTTCCTATGAGACTACATGGTGAAAAAAAAGTAATTATAAAATCTGCACCATCTGCAAAATCTGAGAGAGAATTTATATCCATAATCAATTGTATCTGAGATAAAATATTTGTGCACTACAAAAAAAAACTGTCAAAAGATCTTAATGACTTCGCGTTTGTTGGGATTACACAAAGACGCAAGAGTCTTAAATATTATGCAGCGAATTTAAGGCGCAAGAAAATCAAAGATTTTTCAGGAAGAGTCCTGTTTTATTTTTTGTCACGAATACACGAATAACCTTATTCTATTACGCTTGTAACTAAGAACAATATTTTCCCTTTCAATACTCTTAGTATGTAACATTGTTTTCAAAATCCCGACTTACCTTACAGAACACTTAAACTCTCAATCCTGATGAAAACTCAATTAAAACTTGAATACGTCGCCTTTTTAGTCCTTGGAATTTTTGCTTTTACCCAAACAGGATATTCCTGGTGGTGGTTTGTCGCTTTATTTCTTGCTCCGGATCTTTCTATGTTGGGTTATACCATCAATAATAAAGTAGGTGCGTTTTGTTATAACTTATTTCATCACCTTGGAGTAGCCATTATTGTATATATTCTCGGAATGACCTTATCTCTACCTTATTTACAAATGATCGGAGCCATTTTATTCTCCCATTCAGCTTTTGATAGAATATTAGGATATGGATTGAAATATCCGGATAGTTTTCAGAACACGCATTTGGGGAAGATTGGAAAAAAGGTGGAGTGATGTAAAATAAGTTTTGTATTTGGCTAGGATATATTACAACAAAAAAAGCAACCTCTTTCGAAGTTGCTTTATTTTGAAAATCTTTATAGATTATTTTCTTAGTCCTAATGCAGCAATAATTGCTCTATATCTTGCGATATCTTTTTTCTTAAGGTAATCTAATAAACTTTTTCTCTTACCTACCAATTTCACTAGAGATCTCTCAGTGTTGAAATCGTGACGGTTAGCCTTTAGGTGTTGAGATAAGTGATTAATTCTGAAAGTGAAAAGAGCGATTTGTCCTTCTGCGCTTCCTGTGTCTTGTGCAGATTTCCCGTGTTGTGCGAAAATTTCCTGCTTTTTGTCTGTTGTTAAGTACATTCCAATATTGTTTAATGATTATTATGTAACGGGTGCAAAATTACGACTATTTTTTGAATCTGCAAACATTATTGATTTCATAAATCAAATTTGATAGAAAAAAATGTTAAAAATTTCTTAATAAATTTTACACAATTTAACGAAAAGGCAGTAATTTTGCATTTGAATTACAAATGAGAAAATTTATATTCTTTACAGCAGTTACTACTTTTTTATTCATCGGTTTTACTTCGGTAAAAGCACAAAGAAATGCTGATGATAAAATAAAAAAAGTTCTATACTTCAATCCCGAGGTAGAGCCTGATATTGATGAAATAAAGGAGCCTACCAACAATGCATTCTTTGATGTTGTTTCCGATAACTTCAGCAGTAGAAAAAATAAATTACTTCGTGCAGAAGTTCAGGTTCCCTTCGACAGTATAGACAAACAGACCATTGTGGACTACTGTTCCAATAACGATGCTGATTTTGCCATTGTTTCTAAAGTACGTTACTTTAAGGTAGGTTTTGGAAAGTATGTTTTCTCCAACCAAGTAGTGGTCAGCATGAAACTTTTCGGAGCTGATGGAAATCTGGTTACAGAAACGGATCATGATACTTATCGTAAAAACATGCGCCTGCTTGGTTCTACCGTAAACTCCGTAAAAATAGGTACGGAAGGAGCTATTAAAGGAATCATTAAAAAGCTAAGAAAGCTCAAACCTACAGATACGGAATTGTAGCGTTTAAAGTTCAACGATATATATACTGCTATTGACGAATGGTCAATTTTGTCTTACAAATCAATTATTAATGATTGATAGATTTTCTTTTTCTCTTATTTTAAATCTCAGGTACATTTGTTGTCTTTGTTGTAAAACACAAAAAACATTCAATGCTTACACATCCATATCCTTTAAGCTGCAAGGATTCAATCTTTGCTAAACTCCCCACTTCTCGATTTTATAAAATTCATTCATAATCACAAATAGATTTACACATCATTGATTTTCAGTTAAATATTCTCACCAATTGATGAATAATTAAAAATTATTTACTACTTTAGTCTGACAATAAAATCTAAATTATATGAAAAATTTAAAGAAAATCAACAGAGAAGCAGCAAAGCAAATCAATGGAGGAGCTATTGCAAGATGTAGTAATACAAGACCATGTTCAATAGGATGGTGTTGTGATGGAGTTTGTAGTCCCTATATGTGTCCTATAATAGATTAGAAAATAAAACTACATTTAGCATCTGTTTTTGCAGATGCTTTTTTTGTAATATAAATTGAAAACATACACAATAAACTGATTATCAATTTATTATTTTCACAATTCAATGAATAATTAAAAATTATTTACTACTTTAGTCTGACAATAAAATCTAAATTATATGAAAAATCTAAAGAAAATTAGCAGAGAAAAGGCCAGTCAAATTAATGGCGGGTCTACTGAAAGATGCAATGAATTCAGTCCATGTGCTGCAGGATGGTGTTGCAATGGTATTTGTTCACCATTTATTTGTATGGAGTAAAAATAAATCATTATTAACTATTCAAAATCAAATCACATGAAAAATTTAAAGAAAATTAGCAGGCAAGAACAAAAAGAAATTAAAGGTAGTGGGATTATCAAACGATGCATCGAGCACTTTGAATGTCCTGGAGGATCGTGCTGCCGAAATACATGTGTTACCCGTCCTTGTCCATTGGAATAAAATTCCGCGCCTGTTTTCAGGTGTTTTTTATTAACTAAAACAATAAAAATCAGTCATTTATTTTCAATAAAATATTTTCACCACCAAATGAATAATTAGAAAATATTTATTATTTTAGTATAACAATTAAATCTAAAAACTATGAAAAATCTAAAGAAGATCAGCAGAGAAACTGCAAAACAAATCAAGGGAGCAGGTCTTACAAAATGCACAGAACATTCACAATGTATTTTCGGAATGTGCTGTAAAGGTGTTTGTATGGAATATATCTGTTTTGAAGAATAATTTTGAAACTTAAAAAAATTTGTTCTCATGAAAAATTCAAACCTTAAAAAGCTCAGTAGACAAGCTGCCAAAGAAATTAATGGTGGCATAGGACTTTTCAGATGCAGCGAAAAGAGACCTTGCTCCGTTGGATATTGCTGTAACGGAGAATGCATTGATCATGATTGTCCGATAGAACCTTAATCCTAAATTTATTCTTGGTCATGAAAAACTTTACCCTTAAGAAACTAAATAGGCTTGAGCAAAAAAACATTAAAGGAAGCGGAATAAAAAAGTGTGGTGACAATTCAGATTGCGGGCCATACCAATGCTGTACCAATGCTGTTTGTACCTACATTCCTACTTCAGAATGTGAACCCAATTAAAAGAATATTGGAATTTTAAATTTAATTTTTAACATCCGCTTCGGTGGGTGTTTTTTAATGCCTTTTTCGGATTTCAGACTTTAATAAATCCTTAAATTTCCCAGTTTATTGCTTAGTCTTAAAAATTTGAATTATTTTTGCATATCCTAAAAATTTTACGTTTTGAATTCTAGAGACGAACTTATCTTCAATCCTGCCGACATTGCCGAAACTCTCAGCGAACTTCCAGCTGACGAGCGGCTGCTCGCATTTTTGAAAGTTCCTAAAGAGTACAAAGCAGAGGTTTTCTCTCATCTTGATCCAGACTTTCAGGAAGATACGATCAGAAGTATCGGAAGCGACGAGGTTTCCGAGATTTTGAATGCAATGACTCCTGATGACAGAACTGCCCTTTTTGAGGACTTTCCCGATGAGCTGATCAAGTATTCTATCAATCACCTTAACCCACAGGAAAGAAGGATCGCCTTGAAGCTATTAGGCTACAACTCCGATTCTATTGCCCGTCTGATGACGCCTTATTATATCCAGATCCGTAAGGAATGGACAGTAAAAAGATGCCTTCAGCAGATTAAGAAGGTAGGTAGAAAGGTGGAAACCATGAATTACCTGTATGTAGTTGATGAAAGAAATCGCCTGATTGATGACCTTGCCATCGGAACTTTATTATTGGAAGAGGAGGATACTCTGGTTTCTGATATGACAGATAATCATTTTGTAGCGATTACCACCACTACTTCCAAAGAAGATGCGGTAACCTATTTCGAAAAATATGACCGTGGTGCTCTTCCCATTATTACCGAAGCAGGTGTTCTGGTTGGAATTGTGACAATTGATGATATCCTTGACCAAATTGAACAACAGAATACCGAAGATATTCAGAAATTTGGGGGGTTGGAAGCATTAGACCTTCCTTATATCCAAACATCATGGACAGAAATGATCAAAAAAAGAGCAACCTGGCTGATCATTCTATTTGTTTCCGAGATGCTGACTGCTTCAGCAATGGGATATTTTGATAAAGAAATTGAAAAAGCTGTTGTTCTTGCCTTATTTGTTCCATTAATTATTTCTAGTGGTGGAAACTCAGGATCTCAGGCTGCTACATTGATTATCCGTGCAATGGCTCTTCAGGAGATTAGCCTGAAAGACTGGTGGTATGTCATGAAAAAAGAGATCATCTCCGGTTTGTGCCTGGGTGCTATTCTGGGAGTGATTGGGTTTATCAGAATTATGCTTTGGCAGAAAATTGGTCTTTTTGATTACGGTCAATATTGGGCATACGTAGGATTAAGTGTTTCTGTTTCCCTGATTGCTATTGTGCTGTGGGGAACTTTATCTGGTTCTATGATTCCATTTGTCCTAAAGAAGTTAAATCTTGACCCTGCAACCTCTTCTGCTCCATTTGTAGCAACATTAGTGGATGTTACAGGATTAATCATCTATTTTACGGTAGCCGGTTTATTCCTTACAGGAAGACTGCTCTAGAATTTACATAATCTATATATTGAATAAACTCTCCATAACCCTATTCAGGATTATGAAGAGCTAATGATTATTGTCTAAGGTTGAGGACAGAATATACTCATAAATCTACATGGTACATTAGTTCCTGTAATTCACAAAACATTGTACATTCTCCCTTTGGTGGAATTATTTCTCCACCGCTAATTTTTTTCAACTCTTTTCTTTCAATACTTTTTAAATTTTTCATGTTTAAAATTCCTTTTGGTTATCCCCTACTCTATAAGCTTTTCAGGCATCGCTATTTTCATGAATCCAAAATAACAAATTAATTAATATAAATAACGAATCAGTGAAAATTCATTAATACACAAATGAAAAATAGTAATATTACAGATTAACCACAATTATCATCTCAAATTTATATATTTTCTTATCTTTAAGAGATGAAAGTGATCTCTCTAGTACCATCCATCACAGAGGCATTATTTGATTTAGGCCTTACGGAAAATGAAGTTATCGGGCGAACAAAATTCTGTATCCATCCCGAAGAAAAGATAAAAAATGTTCCTGTTATTGGAGGAACAAAGAATATCAATATTGAAAAAATTAAGGCGCTACAGCCGGATATTATCCTTGCCAATAAAGAGGAAAATATCAAAGAACAGGTAGAAGCTTTAATGGATGACTTCAAGGTTATAGTAACCAACGTAGAAACTATTGAAGACAACTATTACTTGCTTAAAAACCTGGGAAAGCTTTTGGGAAAGGAAGAAAAAGCTCAACTTTTCAATCTTAAGATCTACGAAGTTCTTAATCAGGCTAAGCTTGATACTCCTGTAAAAGCAGCTTATCTGATCTGGAAAAATCCTTACATGACCATTGGTTCTGATACATTTATCCATAAAATAATGGCGGAAATTGGTTTTGAAAACATATTTAAAGATAAAACCCGATATCCGGAAATTACTACTGAAGAGCTGGAGAAAGCGGATGTGATCATGCTCTCTTCTGAGCCATTCCCCTTTAAAGAAAAGCATATTGAAGAACTGCGGGCTTTTTATCCTGAGAAAAAGATGATGATTGTAGATGGTGAAGCATTCTCATGGTATGGAACCCATATTGCAAAATGTGAGCATTACTTTAAAAAACTTATTTCTGAAGTACATTCTATGCAGCTTTGATTGTTTAACTACAAAAGCTTTTAACACTTAAGTTCTTTTTAAGCGCCAACTGGCTGAAAATACACTTAAGTTTTTGAAAATCTATGATTTTCTTTTTATTATAACCTAAGCATAAGACGTTTACCCTTGTGATAGAAAAAATCTGTCATGAAAATTGCTGCTTGTCGTATTCTCTGATTTTTGGTACCTTGATCTGAATTAATATTTACAACATATGTCCGGAACAGTTATATTGTCTGAAGGAGCAGAATTTGACCACGTTATACAAGAAGTTTCGAAATACATCCATCTTTATGTAATGCCATTTGGAAAGAGCGAGCGAAGCTTCACACGCATTGATAAACGTGAAAATATGTATGGCGGAAATGGAACAGTACACATGATACAAATGTTCGATCAGTCGGAACTTGCTAATAATCGTCTGGCCGCTTATATGGTTTTATTGAACAAAGGTGATGAATCAGGGTTTCATACTCATCACGAAAGAAACGAAGAAGAATTATACGTCGTAGTGCATGGAACAGGTGAATATCGTGAAAGAACCGGAACAGAAGGAATCATCCGTAAAAAGACTCTTCAAAAAGGAGATATTACAGCCATCAGTTCCATTGGATATCATTCTATTGAAAATACGGACAACGAACCTCTAATTATGTTTGTTATCACTACCAACAACCCATAAAAACATAAAAACTCCGGTCAGACGAACCGGAGTTTTTATTATATTTTTATTGAATTTGATTACAAAATTTTGGAAACTTCATTACAAAGCCATTCCAATAATTCTCTATCTTCAACTGTAAAAGGATCAACAGTATGAGAATCAATATCAATCTGACCGATATTTTTCCCGTCTTTAAAGATTGGAACTACTATTTCAGCTTTAGTATCAATTGAACAGCTTAAATAGTTGCTTTCTTCATGTACATCAGGTACTACAAATGTTTCATTGGAAACAGCTACCTGCCCGCAGATTCCTTTTCCGTAAGGAATAATGGTATGATCTGTTGGAGCTCCTACATATGGGCCTAAGATCAGTTCATCTTTATCTCCATTTTTAAAGTAGAAACCTGTCCAGTTAAAATAAGAGATCTCTTGATCTAACAGGTGACAAACCTTTTCAAGCTTCTCTTCTGTATTATGTTTTGGACTTTCAAGAATAGAGGAAAGTCTTTTCTTTAATTCTGACATTATATTAATTTTTAAGAGAATTGTTTTAAAGGAAGTTCTTCTTTATACCCGAACATTCCACGTTCTTTAATCATTTCTGCTACGCCTTCAGGTACCTGGGTTTCCCATCCTTTAACGCAACATGCTATTTTTCTTAAAATTTCTCTGGAATAAATTTCCAAAAACTCAGGATTGTAATTTGTAATATCTACAATACGGTTGTTACGCATGAAATATTTATACAATTCCTTCAGGTTTTCTTCTACTTTAAGATTGGTAGAATCCAACAACTGGTGTGTTTCAGGATCTTTATAAGGATAAAGGTACACTCTCATCCCGTTTCGGAAAAATTTACCGAAGGCTTCAAGAATTCCCCCCGAAAGATTCTTATAGTATTTTTCGTCAAATACCATCAATAGGTTGTTTACTCCCATGGCAACTCCGATATCTCCACTTGTATAAGATGCGAAATAATCGATCAGTCTATAGTATTCTGAGAAGTTTGAAATAATAACGGTATATCCTAATTTGCCCAAAATATCTACCCGATCCAGAAAGTCTCTTTCATCAATATCCCCATCTGCTCTAAGGTTAGAAATAGTAATCTCAATAAGGACTTCTGTTTCTTCATGGGTACAGATTGCATCTTTAAAGAACATATCCATTCCATTCTGAAGCATATCTATGTTTACCTTCGTTACAGGTCTGAAACTTCCTCTTACCGCAAAGATGTTTTTCTTGTACAGTACATCTGCCGGAAGCATATTGTTTCCCTGAGAATTGAAGATAACCGCATCAGTCATTCCGTTTTTCACTAACTGAAGAGACATCAATCTGTTATCAACATAAGAAAAAGCAGGCCCACTGAAATCGATCATATCAATCTCCAGGTTGTCTTTTGCAATATCGTCGTATAAAGACTCTACTAAGGTTCTTGGATTATCAAAGTAATTAAAAGCTCCGAAAATAAGATTCACTCCAAGATTCCCTAGGGTTTCCTGTTGTAAGGTAGCGTCATTTTCTTTGAATTTCACGTGGATTACGATTTCGTTGTAATCCTCATTTTCTTTAGTTTGAAAACGAATTCCCACCCAGCCGTGGCCTTTTACGGTTTTGTCGAAGTTGATGGTGGTTACTGTATTGGCATAGGAAAAGAATTTTCTGTCCGGATTGTTATCCCTCGAAATTCTCTCTTCGATCAAAGCGACTTCATAGCGAAGCATTTTGCGAAGTCTATTCTGGGTAACATACCTGTTTTTTACTTCTTTTCCGTAGATAGCATCACTAAAATCTTTGTCGTAAGCAGACATCGCCTTAGCAATCGTACCGGAAGCTCCCCCTGCTCTAAAAAAGTGACGAACAGTCTCCTGCCCTGCTCCAATTTCTGCGAAAGTACCATAAATAGTAGGATCTAGATTAATTGTTAATGCTTTTTGTTTAGGAGTTAGTTTCTGATACATTAGGACATTAAATTTTTTGTAAATTTACCAAAATTAAACCAACCTCAAAACAAAATGAAGTTGAAATTTTTAGGAACCGGTACTTCCCAGGGTGTGCCCGTTATAGGCTGCACCTGCGAGGTGTGTATTTCCGAAAATCCGAAAGATAAACGTTTACGTTCATCTGTAATGGTCACTACGGATGAAAATAAAAAGATACTCATCGATTGCGGCCCGGATTTCAGGCAGCAAATGCTTACGAACCACGAACATACTGTAGATCTTGCACTGATTACCCATGAACATAATGATCATGTGATCGGTCTTGATGATATGCGGCCACTTATTTTTAAAAGTGGAAAGGATGTTCCTCTTTACTGCTATTCAAGGGTAGCCCGTGAGATTAAAAACCGCTTTCCTTACGCTTTTGCAGATGTAAGATATCCTGGTGCTCCGGCTTTTGAACTTCACGAAATCGAAAATAAACCGTTCCAGGTTTTGGATACGGAGGTAACTCCTATTGAAGTCATTCACTTTAAAATTAGTGTCTTTGGTTATAAGTTTAAAAACCTTGCCTATATTACAGATGCAGGGTTTATTTCTGAAACGGAAAAAGAAAAATTAAAGAATCTGGATGTTCTCATTTTAAACTGTATCAGGAAATTTGATCCGCATCCGGCTCATTTTATCCTTCCTGATGTGATCAAACTGTTTGAAGAGCTAAAACCTAAAAAATTATTTTTAACTCACATCAGCCATCATTTGGGTGTGCATGATATTGAAGATAAACTACTTCCACCCGGAATGCACCTTGCCTACGATGGTTTGGAGATAAATTTTTAAAACTTTTTTTACAAAAAGCTTTTGAACATTGAAAAAAGTTCCTATATTTGCACACCAATTTGAAACAAACAACACGTTTGGAGTAAACATCAAGCCCAGGTGGCGGAATTGGTAGACGCGCTGGTCTCAAACACCAGTTCTTAGGAGTACCGGTTCGATCCCGGTCCTGGGTACAAGACCGGAAAGAGGTGATAATTCACTTTCTTTCCGGTTTTTTTTGGTTCCTAACTCATTGTTTATCTGATATATGTAAGAGACTAAAACATTGGCTTGAGTGGTTCGATAATGATTTTTAAAAAATTGCAGTTTTTCAGGGAATATCGAACCAATGATTTTACGTTTTACGTCGATATCCCCGTCATTATAGACTTTCGCAAGGTCTACCAGGTTCGATAATGCTTGGTCTAGTAGTTTTTGAAAATCTATTTTCTTATTATCTTTTCCTTTAGTTAATTTAGATTCAAGCTTTTCAATTTGTCCTTTACAGTCGGTCTTAATTTCAAGATAATCTTCATCATCAATTACCTCCTCCATCAGTTTATTTCTTGCCTGTTTCAATCTGCTGTTTAAACGATCTATTTCTAATAGAATTGCTTTCCTTTCTCTTTGGGGATTATTGATTAATTTTTCAAAATTTTGCCTCAACACCTTTTTCAAATAATTTTTTATAGATGCGCGCATTTCTAATGATTGCAATATCTCTAAAAATTTAGAATTAATAATCTCAGCTTTGTAACGGTATGAACACGGGGACTGGCAATGATAGTAATAATATTTATTTCCGGAACGTCCCGTAGAGGCACTGCCTGTAATCAAATGACCACATTCTGGACACACAAGGAAACCTCTTAATGGCAAATTATCATCAGACAGTACTTTTACATTAGGTCTGGCTGGATTCACATTTCCATCCATTATACATTGAACTTTTTCGAATAGTTCTTCACTGATCAAAGGTTCATGAATACTCTTAACAAAATGAGCCTCCTCTTCATTTAATTGTTCCACGTAAATTTTCCCGCAATATGCGGTATTGCGTAAACTTGCAAGAAAGGCACTTATCTTAACTGGCTTTCCATTTTTTCTGTTCATCATGTCCATTATCTGGCTCGCTGAATACACGCCTTTGGACATTTCATTAAATGCCCATTTCATATTAGAAGCTTCCGGTTCCTGTTGAATTACATACTTTTTTCCATTCTCCGTAATTCTATTAACATAGCCGTAAGGTGCCCTTCCCATTAATCTGCCTTCTTTTTTTGCACGGCGCATTCCATAATAAGTATTCAAAGCGCGCCTGTCATTTTCAACTTCTGGCGCAGCAAGATATATGGCCAGCATCATTTTATTTTCAGGAATTGAAAGATCTAGAGGCTGCTCAATGGCCTGCGGTTCAACGTTAATTTTCCTAAGTATATTAATCATCTGATAGGCATCGCCAGCGTTCCTGCTGAAGCGATCCCATTTTGTAAAGAGCAGCACGTTGGTTTTTGAGCTTTTTTTCTTTAGCGTATCCAGTAGTTTGATCCACTCTGGCCTATTAAAAGTCTTGGCAGAATAATCTTCATAGATTATTTGGCCTACTTTAATATTATTGTTTTCACAGTAACGCTTTAATCGCTCCTCCTGATCTCTTTGCGAATAGCCCTTATCTGCCTGCTCATCAGTTGACACACGGATATATAAATCGGCTCTTTTCATTTCTACAGTATTAAAATATTATTCATCCAAAAAACGCTTTAATACGATTGTTGATAGCATTTTTAGAAATTCTACAATCTGTTCCGCTTCCGCAATTGTTAGCTCAACTCTCTCCTCTTCTTTAAATATTTTGATAATATCATCAATGCTTATATTTTTAACTTCAAGTTTCCTTTCCATGACCGATATCTTTTGAATAAAAATATTCGGCATAATCAATCATAATGAGTTGAGGCATTTACTTGCAACACTTGGCTTAGAAGTGCAAATTGATCTTAAAAGAAAAATTATAGTTTATCTCGCACTTTTAACGTTTACTCAAAAGATACAGCCTCTCAAAGCATTGTTCTACACAAATGCACTAGCAAAGGCTCTCTCCTGTAAGTGAGCATTAGCAACAGAATTTACAATTTTGTTTATTATTTTTAAAGTGGCAACAAGAATGGTTGCGAAGAAATTCATCTTTCTTAGATGCAACTAAAATACAAATAATCAGTTGAATGTTAAAATTATAAGGTATAAAATCTAATTTTACTTTGTAAAATTTTGGAGGCAGGGACTATGAAACTATATTAAGCGATACATCATTTCTTAATAATGACACCTTAATTGCCAAGTAGCAAAAAAATATTAAAAAAACAGTAATACCGTTTTTTCTGTACAAGCCATATAAAATACTTTTTAGCCTAAATTGAATCCAAGGGCTTATGAACTCGATTATCCGATTTGCTTTTTAATTTCCTCCTTACTTGGAAGGATAGCCTTATACTCTTTTGCAAATATTGTATTGTTGTTTTCTGGAAGTGTAAACTCGATGACTGTTTTGTTTTCTTCCTTGCAGAGAATAATTCCGATAGTAGGATTCTCTTCTTCCAGCTTTACTTTTCTGTCGTAATAATTGACATACATCTGCATTTGCCCAATATCCTGGTGGCTCAGCTTTCCAATTTTTAAATCAAAAAGCACGAAACACTTCAATAAACGATTGTAAAACACTAAATCCACAAAGAAACTGTCGCCTTCGAATGTAAATCTGCGTTGCCGCCCTTCAAAGAGAAAGCCTTTTCCTAACTCCAGCATAAAATGCTCTAATTTATTGATGATCCCAGTTTCCAAATCACTTTCGGAATAGCGATTATCTTTTTTTAGATCTAAGAATTCCAAAACATAGTGACTTTTTAGAACATCGGTCGGCTTTTCTATGATCTGTCCTTTCTGAGCTAACTTCTTCACTTCTTCCTCATTCCTGCTTAATGCTAACCTTTCATATATAGCTGAATTAAACTGTCTTGTAAGCTCTCTAACACTCCAGTTATTCTGACTCGCCTCTATTTCATAAAAATTTCTCTCATCTGAGTTTTCAATCTTCATTAATTGAATGTAGTGAGACCATGATAATGAAAAAAAAGAATTACGAGACACTGTTTCGTATTTTTCAGAAATTCTATTTTGATACGTTAAATAAAACTTTCTCATCCACTGCAAATTATCTACTGAGTAACCTCTGCCGAATTCTTTTGTCAATTGTTGACTTAGATTTTTCAAGGTTTCTTTTGCATACTCTGCTCTATCCTTTCCGTCCTGTTCATTCTCAATGATCACCTTACCTATTTCAAAGTAAGTCAATACTATAGCGGTATTGATATTTCGAACAATACTGCGTTTAGCGTTTTCGATTAACTGCTTTATTGAAATAAAAAGATTGGATGGTAATTGACTCATATCTAAAAAATTAAAATTATCTCTGGGCTCCACAGCACTAACATTTTGTGCGATATAAAGCTGATTAGCAGTATTAAAAGAAAGTTGCCGGGATTGGCTGTCATTGGCTGTCATTGGCGTAATCCAAAACGATTTCAACCAAAGAATGCATCCATACTTCTCACAAGTTGTACTGTGCATTAAATAAGATTTCAATGTGATGAATCAGATCATTTTTTCATAATAAACCGGTAAAAAGGCAGCTAAGGTATTGTTGCCAGCCAGCGCTTTTCCCACCAAAAGACTACGGCATAAACGGTTTGCTCCCTAAAGGTACCCTCCAATTATTCCGTTTCCTTTTGGTCATTTTTCTTTGTCAACACTTCATATCTGCTTTCTTTTTTCCGGTTTTTCTTTTGAAAAATATTAAACGAAGCCTGAAAAGGCTTTCAGAGAAAGGACGGATAAGAGATTGAAAACAAAACAACATGTACAATCTTAAAAAAACAGTTATGAACATTATTGGAAGACTGACCAGAGATGCGGAAGTGCGCACCCTGTCAAACAAAAAACAAGTAGTTAATTTTTCAATTGCTACGAATGACAACTATCGCAATAAACAAGGCGAACGAATCGAACAGACAACTTATTTTGAATGTGCCTATTGGATTTCAACAAAAGTCGCTGAAATCTTAAATAAAGGAATATTAGTCGAATTAAGCGGAAGAGCTTATACATCGGCATGGATAGGAAGAGATGGTGAACCTCACGCAGGTCTAAATTTTCATACTTCGCAAATTAAAATTCATAACAGTACTAAAAAAAACGAAAATGATTCTAAATCATTCAGTAAAAAAGGTCAAAAAGAAACTGAGAAATCTAAATCTGACGAAAGTTATACGGATGATGACCTACCTTTTTAAATCAAATACAATTTATAAACATTTAAAATCTCAACATCATGGCACATAATTTAAATTTCAACAACAGAACAGGGAAATATTCATTTTTCAGTGTAAAGGAAAAAGCATGGCATAACCTGGGACAAATAGTAGAAGATTATCCAACAAGCGAAGAAGCCATAAGATTTGCAGGGCTTGATTACGAGGTGGAAAAATCACCGTTATTTACAAAAGCCACAGGCATTATCGAAACTCTGGACGGACTCGTAATGAATAATTCAGAATTGGAGATTTCAAACTATTTCGCCAATATCCGTACAGATAATAACATGGTTTTGGGAGTAGTCGGAAAAGATTATCATATTGTACAAAATCGTGAAGCCTTTTCTTTTTTCGATGATATAGTAGGCGGTGGAGCAGGCATTTCGTACGAAACTGCAGGAGCTTTAGGAAATGGTGAACGAATTTTTATTACCGCAAAACTTCCCGATTATATCCGTGTTGGAAACGGTGACGATATTACAGAAAAACATATTTTCCTTACTACTTCCCATGACGGGAGCGGAAGCATTACCGCCGCATTTACCCCCGTGCGCATCGTTTGCCAAAATACCTTGTATGCTTCTCTTAAAAACATGAGTAATGTTGTAAGAATAAAACATACAGCAGGAGCAAAGCAACGGTTGGACGATGCTCACAAAGTGATGGGATTAGCCAACACGTTAAGTGATCAATTAGAAAAGACTTTTAATCATTGGGCAAAGATTACAATTGGTGACGCAGAAATGAAAAAATTAATTCAGTTGGCACTCTGTCCAAATAAAGAAACTTTAACTCATCTGCAAAAAGGAAATTTTGATGAATTATCAACCGTTTTCAAAAACACCGTCGATGAAGCTTTTGCCTACGCAATGATAAGTGATACCCAACAAATGGAAACAACAAAAGGGACTTTATTTGGGGCTTACAATGCAGTGACAGGCTTCTATCAGAATGTAAAAACCTACAAAGACGACGAAGCCAAATTACAGTCCATTATTTTTGGTGGTACTGCACAAATGAAATCCCAAAAAGCATTTGAACTTTGCGAAAAGTTTGCTTACCATGGGGCAGATACTTTAATAATGAATTGAAATACGAATTATCAATGTACGGTAAACCGAAGTCTCCGCCGTACAGGAGCAAGCCAAATGAAATTCAATATTGTTAACGAAATAAAATTAAGTTATACTAGAAAAGGTAATTCTGAAAAATTAGTCAGTAATTCACGAGATGCCATCGATGTTTTTCGTCAACATTTTGATTCTGATGAAATTGATTACCGAGAGTCTTTCTTTGCCCTATATCTAAATCAGAATAATAAGGTTCTAGGGATTAGAAAAATTTCTGAATCTGGAATTTCCTCAACTATAGTTGATGTTCGGATAATCATGCAAACAGCATTATTATGTAATGCATCATCTTTAATAGTAGCACATAACCACCCATCTGGAAATTTAAAACCGTCAGAAGAAGATCTAAAAATTACTCAAAATTTGAAATACGCATCAGAATTTTTAAATATTAAGTTATTAGATCATTGCATTTTAACCTCAACAGATTATATGTCATTTGCCGATGAGGGTCATATTTAAATAGGGATTATTAATACTTAAATAAGCGACAATCGAGAATTGTCGCTTATTTAAAATTCGGCGAAAAGACAATTCCTTCCTTGGGTCAGAAACGTCTTTTCGCAAATGTTAGTTTATCTATATAAACTTAGATTACAAAAAAAGGCTATTTCTGACGAAATAGCCTGGATTTTAAATGATGATTTTTTTTATAAAGTTCCTGTACTTTGAGGGTTTAACTGAAAATTAACTTTCTGTCTATTACCCGCATTATCTGCTATCCAAATATCAAAACTTTGGGAAACTGTAGATTCAGAAGTGTAGTACAACCTGAATTCCTTTTCAGTTAACGGATAGAAATCATTAGGAACAAAGGATGGATCGTTAAATAAACGAAGACTTCCCTGCCCTTCGGACTGAAAATATCGTATAGAATAAATAGTTCCTGTATAATTTCCATTTGGAATAATACGACATCTGATTTCTACAGTTTCACCTTTAGAAACGTACTTCTGAACAGGCATCACCTCTACCTCAAAAGGAAAATTCTGTTGAATTTCTAAATCATCTTTTTCACATGATTGTACATGTAACCCCACCATAACTACCATGATGAAAAGTTTAAATAGCATTCCTATTTTATTATTAACTATATTTTTCATTGTAAATATTTTAAAAATTATATCTTATTCCAACTCCCACTAGGGAGTAAAACTGAGCCATTTGACTATTTTTCAAAAACCGCAGTTGTCCATTGACCAGAAAAACCAAGTGATCCGTCAGATAACTCTCAATGGATAGCTTACCATTTGCTCCATAAATAAAATTATCTGTTGCTGTTAACAATGAACCGTCATATAGCAATTCATTGCCCCTATTAACCTGTTCGTAACCTGCAAGACATCCGATTCCAAGATTAAGATTAACTGTGCGTGTGAAGTCTCCCCATACATAAAAACTGTAACCACCGCCCAGCAGGAAAGTATCTATCGGAATATTATAGTTGGTGTATTCATAATACTTTATGCTATATTCTGCCATTCCAAAAAAGTAATTACCATTCCTTAGGTAAGAAACAAACCCCGCACTTAGCGCATAATTTTGATTTTCAGGAGATTTTGGAAACACTGAATAAGAAAATTCAACACCTGTCTGTCCAGGAATCATTTGTTGAGCAAATGTTTTGCTGTTCAATGCAATCGTTAAGATGACTGCTAAAAAAATTTTGTTCATCTTACTTTGTTTTTATGGTTAAACTCTTTATCAATTTTGCACGAATCAGATCTGAATTTTTAAGCTGTACTTTCTGATGTCTTCCGCCGCTTTTCTCCAGAATTTCAATTTCCAACACCTGATCTTTTAAAAGAGTAAACTGATCCAGCAGATAAACCCCTTTTATGTTTGAATGATCAGCTGCTGTCATTTGCGGGAAATAGGTACGAACCTTTTCTAATACCTTATCCTGAACAACCGTTCGTTTTAAATTCTTCTTGTCAACAATTTTAAAGTTGACCCATTCAATACTATATGCCACATTACTTTGATTCTCAATCTGCAATGTGAAATAAAATTTGCTTTCATTAATATGGAGTGCCCTGACCGAAAACTCAATTCCATAACTTTTTGAAACAATATGTTTAGTGGTTCTGTTGCTTTTCTTGTAGAGATTTTCCATAATAAGCTCTGTCAGAGTGGTGGAGCTTCCTTTAAGGTCCTCAAACAATACATCAGTAGTATATTGCCGTTCAATACCCCTTTGAAGTTTTACTAAATCATAGTTGAGTATTTCCGGATAAGAACTGTAAGACACATCAAAATTGTAAAATTTTCCATCTTCAGTAATGACCGAAAAATTGGTTTCCTCTTCAAAATCTCTCACAGCCGATTTAATTCGGAGAACATTTCCGATAGGCTCTGCCTTATTGGCAACTACCAGTTCACTCCCCAGATCAACATATCGTATAGGTGATGGAAAAATCACGTGGCTCGTTTTACTGTAGGTGACCTGCATTTTGAAAGGTTCCAATTTTGCCTGTTCCAAGGAAATATAAGTTGTCACAGAATCCTGACCAAATATCTTGCTTGCCAACAGAAGTAATAGCATAATGAGAATATAATGGCTCTTTTGTGTATTCATTTTTTAATTTTTTGATTAGTTATTTTTGGGTAAGAGTAATACCTGATGCCCCGCTTTTACAGTGACTTTCAATTGTCTGACTCTTTTTTGAAAATAGCCTGACAATCCCTGTACGACTCCTCTGCTAAGATCAGCGGCAATCTGTTGTCCTGCTGATTGGGTCATCATAATATTGGTACCGGAAGTCTGGCTCATATTAGCTACAATATCGCTTACCGCATCTTGTTCCGGTGAATAAGGAACATATAAACCCAATTGTCCATCATTGTCATGAACATTGATTTCTACAGGATAGACATTAGCTTTATATTGAATGGAAGATATTTTTAACTGAAGCCGCCCTCCCTGAAATTTACTTACCGCAATTAGCAAACTCCCTGCTGGGATTTCGGTTCGTCCGACTTGCATCGCTTCTGAAATCCTAATGGATACTGTACTTTCGTTTACCAAAGTCTTAGTTTCATTGACCACGCCTCTTATTGCGTTTTTTGCTTGAACTAATTTCTCTGCATCATTTTGACTGTCATAAAATCTATTCTGATTTAAACCTGCAATAAAGGCACTATCGGATGGCTCTCTGTACAATGAAGAAACGATAGTGGGATGTGCTGGTTTTGCTGAAGTCAATTTAATCTTCTTTTCAGTTGGTATTTCCACCTTTTCTTTTGGTGCCCGATCTTCCTGTTTTGAAGTCGTTGGAAGGTACTTAGCTGCCATCTGATATGATTTTTCCATCAGTTCTAGCTGATCATTTATTCCTAAGCCAGCAGGAACAGCATTATTTTGCATCGCTTCATTCTTCAATCTTGAAATTTCTTTCCTCAAATTATTGACTTCCTGATCATCCCGACCATAAAATGAACTCAAGGTTTGTTGGGAATTGCGATAGCTGTTCAGAGCATTCTGATCTGATTGCTGAAGAATACTTGTTCTAGCCGCTACACTTGATGGATTATTATTAGAATTTGAATCGCTTTGGTCATTCCAATAATCGGATAAGGAGGTTACAGCATTTCTTTTCTCTTCGTTCTTTTGCTCTAACAACTGCTGCTCATAAGCCTTTTGCTTATCAGACTGCAACTGTCCTTCTTTTGCCTGCGGAATGGCAGCATTAAAACCGCTCTCTTCAATATTAGTATTGTTGGCTTTTGGTTTAAAAATGAGGTAAAAGCATGACGCACATACGGCAGCCATCAAAAAATAGATGATAGGCTTCTTCAGTCTTTCCCACTGCGCTTTGGGAGGGTCACTCACTCCGTTGGAATTTTGTGAGAAATCATTTTCGGTCAATTTAATTTTCTCTGAATCTTTCATAAGCTATTTTTTAATGGGTGATCCTACAAGATCGTTCTGTTCTGAAGCTTTTTCTATCTTTTTCTTAGAAATGCCATCAATGTGATCGATAGATATGGTGTTGCTTTTTTGACCCGTTGACACAGCTACATGGATCAGGACGATGACGGTCAGCAAACAATAACTGCCAAAGAAAAGCTTAGTCAGCAATTTTTGTTTTTCCACAGAAAGCGCTTTCCAATGATTTTCTGCCTTTAAAACATGGCGTTCAATTTTATCTCTTAACTTTTTCATTACCGACATTTTTAGCGTTCAACGGTTTCAACATCTCTATTTTCAATCACATTGAATTTTTCAATCGTAAATCCCTGCGGATTACTATCAGACCTTACTGAATTAACCAAGGAACAGTCTGTTACTAAATTCCTGATGGTAAGATTACTGGATCGGATAATAAATTGTCTGGCATAAGTCTTTACGCCATAGGGATAGTTATTGAAATTGGCAACAACACTGTCAACCTCAACCCTTTGCTGAATATTACCTGAAATGATTCTATTATAATAGCCTTTCTCCTGAAGGTCTTTGTAGTAATTGAATGCTGATTGATCTGCCAGATTAAAGGCTCTTTTCACATTACTTTCAATAGCATTCTTATCAGGTGCTATCGTGAAGAACAATTCATGAAATCGTCTCACATGCTCTCTTGCTTCAACAGGTCTGTTAATCGACATCTCCTGAGAAAGGGCAACCATTAAAGATTTACCATTGTCCAGCACATAGATTTTCTCACGTTGCTCTTCAGCGAATTGATAGGATTTGAATACCACGACCCCTACTACTCCAAAACACAACAAAGCAAAAATGAACGTGAAAAGACGGATTTGTCTGAAGCTGCTTTCAATATTTCTTAATGTTTTAAATTCCATACCACTACATTTTTATTTTAATAATCTTCCTGAAATATTACCCGTCGCAGAACCTACCGCTGCTCCCGCAACATTGCCTGATTTCGTGGCAGTCTGGTTTACATTGCGCATGAAATTGCCTGCTCCTCCTGCCTGAATGACCCAACCAGTCACCGTTGGTACCGTAAAATATCCTATAATTCCAATTACCATATAGATGATGTAAACGGTATTTGAGGTATCAGGAATGAAGGTTGGATCTGCGAGCATTTCGATATCCCGCTCTAAGATCAAAGTTTGTATCTTGGCAAGAATGGCACTGAAAATATCAGCAACAGGCAGCCATAGGTAAACACTGATATATCTTGTCAGCCATTGACTTAAAGTAGTCTGAAATCCATCCCAGACGGAAATCGCAAATGCTATTGGTCCCAAGATTGAAAGGACTATCAGGAAGAAGGTTCTGATGGTATCAATAACTAAGGCTGCCGATTGAACAATATTTCAAGAAACTCGCGGAAACCATCTCTGATATCTTTCTTGATGGCAAACATTTCTCTTTCAATATACATTCCGGACATCGTGACCAAATCCGATGGTGACCATCCGAGCTCCTCCAGCTTTTTGTCAAATTCTTCGTTTGAAATAAGATAAGCCATCTCCGGATTCCTTAGCATCGCTTCCCGTTCCAAAAGATCTTTCTTTTGCTGCAAATCATTCATATCCAATATCTGATTTTCCAGCATTGAATGACTTCCCTGAACAATAGGACTCATCACACCATTCAGACTTCCTAACACCAATGTCGAGAAAAACATAATGCAAATACCTATGACAAAAGGTCTCAGCATGGGAAACAAATCAATAGGCTCCGCACGGCTCAATGACTGCCAGACTTTTAATGCCACATAGAACAAGGCTCCTAGACCGGCAACTCCTTTTGCCACAGCAGCCATATCAGCACACATCGGCATCATTTCTTCGTAAACGGAACGCAGGACTTCGTGTAAGTTGCTTGGTTCCATCTTACCAGTATTTTTGATTGGAGGTTCCGTAAAGATCTAATACCCTTTGGGTATTGTTCTGTTTTTTGGCTCTCAGATAACTGACCGAAATATTCTTATTGGTATAGTATCTTACCAGATTATGATACGCTTTGACCTCTTTATATACCCGGTCAACTACATCCATCCTTTCTTTATCATTCAGAGAAAGCCCGTTAGAAGTGATGATCTCCTTCAGCTCTTTCAATAGCTCCGTACTCTCAGTAAGAAGTGCCGAATAACCATTGGCAATGGAAGCTAATTCCTGCGCATTGAAGTTGGGTCATTCAGCATTTTACCGAAATTGTTTACATACATCTCCGAAACATCGCCCACCAAAAGAACAGTCTGCTGTACTTTTCTGGCATCTTTTACCAGGTTATTGATAGCTTTCAGCTGGTCATAATATTCTTTGCCCTGCTCATAAACCTTTTTAACTTCATTGAAATTTTTTACGACATTGGATACCGTCGATGAAGTCTGTACAATTTCATTGGCTGAGTTTAAAATTCCGGATGCCAGATTTGCTGGATCGGTCACTACAAATTGTGCTTTTGTATAGGTGATGGTAGCGAAGAATGCCACCATCATCGTTTTGATGAATAAATTTTTCATTGTTGTAAAATTTTAAATGATTTAATTGTCTTTCGTATTCGATTTGATTCTCTTGAGAGAAATCCGCTTGATGGCATGTTCCACATTGCCGTCAAGTTCCGATGCAAGATTCATCACTTCCATCTTTTCCGTTTCTTCTGTAGTATAGGCCAGATATTCTTCTGTAGATACTTCGGTTGCATAGACCGCAGAGTGAGTTCCTCCTAATCCAATCCAGACTTCTTTGTAAAGCCTTCGGGGGTCATTGTTCATATTGATAGAAAGAACCTGAGATTTTTCTTTGTCAGTCAATCCCAGCATCGCCTGGATATCATCAAACTTATTCATGTACTTCCTTTGGTCAAGAAGAATCTTACAATCCGAATTGTTGATGATACTTTCCTTAACAATTGGTGACTGGATAATATCATCGACTTCCTGAGTCACCACAATGGCTTCTCCGAAAAATTTTCTTACCGTCTTGAAAAGGTATTTGATGTACTCTGCCATACCTTCTTTGGCAATGGCTTTCCAGGCTTCTTCGATGAGTATCAGTTTTCTGATTCCTTTGAGCCTTCGCATCTTATTGATGAAGACTTCCATTATGATAATGGTCACAATAGGAAACAGAATTTTATGATCTTTAATGGCATCGATTTCGAAGACAATGAAACGCTTGGATAACAAGTCCAGCTGTTTGTCTGAATTGAGCAGATAGTCATATTCACCTCCTCTGTAATAAGGTTCCAGCACATTGAGAAAGTTGGCAATATCAAAGTCTTTTTCTCTGACTTTCTTTTGCTCCAGTACTTTCTGATAGTCATCTTTGACGTATTCATAGAATCCATTAAAAGAAGGATGCTGGTCATTGGATTTAATCTTTTCAATGTATCCACTGACGGCATTAGACAGGGCCACTTCCTCTGAACGGGTCGGTGGTTCATCATCTCTTTTCCAAAGTGTCAGAATCAAGGTTTTGATACTCTCCCTTTTTTCGATGTCAAAGATTCCGTCATCGGTGTAAAATGGATTGAAAGCAATGGGATTGTCTTCGGTGTAAGTAAAATATACCCCATCCTCACCCTTTGTCTTTCCTTTAATGAGTTCACATAATCCCTGATAGGAATTTCCGGTATCTACAAGAAGGACATGCGCTCCCTGCTCATAATACTGTCGTACCATATGGTTCGTAAAGAAGGATTTACCACTTCCGGAAGGTCCAAGAATAAACTTATTTCTATTGGTGATAATCCCCTGCTTCATCGGCAGATCTGAAATATCCAGATGAATCGGTTTTCCTGTCAGACGGTCAGCCATTTTGATCCCAAAAGGTGAAGGTGAATCCTGATAGTTGGTTTCCCCGGTGAAAAAACATACAGCAGGTTCGATGAATGTGTAGAAGCTTTCTTCACTTGGAAAATCTGCGGCATTGCCCGGAATTCCTGCCCAATATAAGGTAGCTGTATCTGTCGTATTATGATGGGGTTTACATTCCATTAAAGCCAAAGCGCTTCCCGTATCATTCTTTAACTGCTTGAGCTCAGTAGGATTGTCAGACCATGACATTATATTAAAATGAGCGCGGATAGATTGTAACCCGAAAGAATGTGCTTCATTCAAATACTTTTCAATCCATTCCTTATTGATCTGATTAGCTCTGCTATATCTTGCCAGAGAATGCATGTTTCTTGCAGATTTTTCAAACTTACTCAAATTCTCGTCACTGTTGTCGATGAACAGATACTGGTTATAAATGTGATTGCAACTGAGCAGAAGTCCCACGGGAGAAGCAAATGATAGAAGACAGTCACTGCGGTCGGTGCTTAACTTCTCATAACAGCTGTGCGATGAAACAGTGCCGGGCAGATCTTCTGTATCCGATAAGGTGTGCATAGTAATACGATTGTTACCAATTCGCATTTCTTCAGATCCGAGCTTAATATCCTGCAATGATGGATGGGTTTCACGGGATAGAGTCAGATATTGTTCCAGTAATCCTGACCTTTCGGAAGTTCCGGATATTTCATCTTCTGTCATCCTTTCCAGATGGATATAGCCACTGTCATTCATTATCCGCTCCAGCTGATCCACAGCTTCGAGAAACGACTCATGACTTCTTTGTCCTTGATCTCTTTGGGAATCAGTTTACCCTTACATAATGATGAAAAGTTACTCTGCATCCGCATTCTCTCCTTACTGGTTTTTGTTATAAAGAGATAGCAATAATGATTTAAAAATGGTCGCTCATTGAAATGCTTTTCAAATGATTTTGATAAAAAACTCTGATCTTCTTTCGAAAGATCAGGATTGTAGTTTTCTTTAATGAACCAGTCCTGTTTATGGACGACCGTAAAATCAGGCAGTGTTTTAATCGCCTTGAACCAGGCAGAATGCATCGCTTCGTACTCAGCGGAAGCAACGGTAAACAGTTCTGGAAGTTGTACTTTAAAACAAACCGTAACATCAGCGTCCTTTGAAATGATACAATCATTTTCGATAGCCAGCAATGGAAATTTACTTTCCAAAGTGGCTGTTTTGGAAGAATTTCTCATACGTCTGTTCTTTTAAGGTTAGTTTTCAAATACCTGTAAATACTCTTTCGACTGATGATGTATTTTGGATGCTTCTTGCGTGCGCCTAATTTCATCAGGCCATGCTCACCGTATTTTCCATTCAGTGTAAAGGTTTGCCATATAAGAAGTCCACTGCTTACACCTCCGAGAATTAAACACAGGTACGTATTAACTCCCGCCATATACATGATCATTAAGGATACGAGTATTCCTAACAAACCGCCTGAAAAAATAAAAAGGTATTGCGCTTTAAGTCCCTTAAATTCTACCGTCCTTCCTATTCCTTTATTGATATGATAACTATTCATAATCATCATTTTAAAGGAAGAAGGAACGAAGGATTGTTGCGGCAACAATTAAGAAGATACATGCTCCGAACCAGCTGGCAGCCGTCTTACTGGTGTCAGGATCACCACTGCTGAACTTATTGTAAACTTTAACACCTCCAATGAGTCCGACGACTGCACCTATGGCGTAAATTAATTGGGTAGCGGGTTCAAAATAAGAAGTGACCATCTGCGTAGCCTCGTTGATCCCGGCACTGCCATTGCCTTGTGAAAGCATACGGAGCAACCAAAATTGCCAGTATTGCATAGATCAGTTTTTTTCTCTGTTTTTCCATTTTGTAAACATTTTTTTGTTAATGAGAACTGCACTCTGCAGGACTCAGGAGCAAATGTGCTTTGGAAAAACAGACTTATCGGGAAATGTCAGCAGTGGGAAGTGAATGGCTTTTAGTGGCACCGAACATAGGACTAAACATAAAAAAACGTCAAACTAGAAAAGTTTGACGTTAATCTATATTGCAATGGATTTTATATTCTCCTCCCTTTGGATTTATTGTTATTCGGCTTTTCTTTATGATTCGCAGTGGTTTTTCCCGAATTTAAATTATTTTTGATCACACCGGCAAGAAAAGTTTTTTCCCACGGAATTTGTTTTGCTTCAAACTGCATTTGAAAGCCCTCCTCTGATAACCCTTCTCTCAATTCAAAGCCGTGATGTCTATTCCATCCGATCCTGTCGAGCTCATTTTCAATGGGAAATTGTACAGCGATTAAATCTTTGGGAAATTCTTTATGCATACTAAAGTCTATATCCTGAAATTCATGTGTCTTGGGATTATAAGGTATAGTATAGCTGTTTTGATCCTCATCATAGTAATTCTGTATATCCGAAAAGACGATACCCGTAGATAGAAAATCATCTTTGGGTCTCAGCATATCCATACGGATATCTACAAAAAATATATGTCCTGCAATCATTATGGTTGGAAGCTGTCCTTTATTGATACGTAAATCATAAGTCTCTTCATTGGTCTTTTTTTCAGTTGGATCCATAACATTAAAAATTTGATTGTTCATTTTCCTAACAATCTTAAAAAAAACATTGGGAAGCCTATATAAACTTCCCAATGTCGAAACCATCTGCAGAATTATTATGCTTAGAAGGAATGGCCTTGTCATTATTTGAAATACTCTCGTTTAACAAACTGGCAATTCTTTTTGAAGCATCTCCTAAAGAGTTCTCTAACAGATCAAAAAGCTCGGTCCCTTGAATTTTTTGAATTATATCTACTGCTTGTCGTTCTAAGTCAGGCTTCAGCACGTCCTGTTGAAGCAGCTCACCCGCAGTACTCAATTCCTGGAAGGTAACCCCTGTAGCAAACCCGCTTTCAACAGTAGAGTTCTCATATTTCCAATCTTCATTCTCCTGCTCCCGTTCATCATTTTTAACTAGGATATCATCCAAATTTTTAGTCTGCCCCATAGTTTCAAATTCAGCTTCTCTGGTTTCTGATTCAAAAATATCTTCTGTTTGTAAAATATATTCATTTTGTCTCTCATTCGTATTGATTGGCAATGCTTGTCTTTCTCTCTGTTTTGTATCTCCCATAACAGATGGTAGATTCTTAGTTTTAGTAACATTATCTTTTCCACGGATATTGATTGAAAATTTTTTGTCTACAAGAACTAAAACAAGAATGATTAATAAACCGATGATGATAATTTGTTCCATAAGATGATAGATTAAAAGATTGGACGGTATTTGTTATTGAAATCATCAGTAATTTCCTTTTCAAACATTTCAAAATGATAAGCCAGTATATTATCCAGATAAGCATACAGAGGAATCTGGTCATCGGCGATGATTTGAATAATGCGTGAGAGGCGTTCGTGATATTCAGGACGGATATAAATACTTTTATCACCACGCTTAGTCATTGTATGATGCGTAAGAAACTGCTCCATATAACTTACATCATTACTTTTCTGAATCTTCAACTTATTTTTTGTTACAGCTTTCTCCTTTTGGGGATCTGCATTTTTTACAGGAACTTCTTTCTTGGGACTTCCTGCCATAATGGACATCAGATATTGTTCATCGATACTGTGATCTTGATTGTTATTATTATCGTAATCCATACTTTTATAGTTTTACAATTCTTAAAAATTCTTTTATAAATTGATCCAGCCTGCATTGTGCTAGCAGCTTAGGATCTGCAGGCAGTAAAGTTGATCGGAAAACAGCCTTTGTAATGGTCTCCCCTTCTTTTCGAAATCTTTTACTGTCTGTAATGGTTGTTTCCATAAGCGGCAGCCCTAAATCTGAAATCACTTTACTGTAATTTTTGTAAAGCAACGTCCGCTCTCTTCCATCCACCTGATTCCAGAAAAGATGGATAGCCCGGATTCCTGTTTGACTTTCTTTCATCAATACATTGGTTAGAACATTGGTGAAACTTAGCGTACTTTCCAATACGAGACGATCTGCAGTAATAGGAGAAAAAATATAATGGACATTCGTCAACGTTTTTAAAATACCTGCAGTATTCACCGTTCCCGGCAGATCTAAAAAAATAATGTCAGGAGTTATTTCCGAGCCATCAACATACATATCTATTTCTTGTAAAACCTGATCAGTTTTACTCTGAAAAATAGGATAAGCTTTTTTATTGATACTCGTAAATTGTTTGTGAGCCATCTTTTTTAAAATTTCATTCTGCATCACCATTTTTAAATCCCGCTCTCTCATCTGGAGTAAACTGTACTGCGGAAAGTCACAATCAAAGACAGCAACTTGATATCTCATTCGATAATGAAGGATGCTTGCCATTAATGTTGTAAATGTGCTTTTTCCTACGCCTCCCTTTTGAGTGGAAAAAGCAATAATTGTGGGTTGTTTTTTTGTTTTCATTATATTGAATTTTAGTTAATCCGAAATTGAAAGACTGAAGGACAGCAAGCCTCCAAACCATCATAAACTCAAACATGATATTTCCCCATCACGAATGTTGGCTACGACCATTGAAAGCTGTATTGGCTTCCGGCATTAGTGAATGAATCTCATCCGTATTGCAATCCTTATAGATTGAATTTCTGATTTCTATCCGTCAAAAATGATATCACGAAAGCTGACATTCCTGAAGGCAAGAAGGCAGGATTTCCAGAGTTATAGAATGCTATCGGATTTGCAGTTAGTCCCGCCCTCAATCTGATGCAAATGAAAAATATTTCTGTTTCAGTGCTTTTATAATGGTAGTTCTTGGCAGTAGACTTCCATCTTTGGCTTTGTTTACTATACCGTTTCTCTAATTGATTGTGGTTTACTTTGTTTTAGAAGATTGAAGAGTTTTTTGAAATGGTAGTGTCTGAATAGTATAATGTTATAAATCTGTTCTACTCAAGATATTTCCTTTCACCCGAAAGGGGCAAGTTATGTTTTGAGTGCCTCATAACTTTTTTCGTGCCTCAAAACAACTTGCCCTGGCTGGGGCTTTAAAAACCACTCCGAAGTCGTGATTTTCTTAACATTAAATTAGAGAATATGGACACAAATAGAAACAATAAAGGAGGGCGTAAGCCTAAGCTAAACCCAAGTAAAAACAGATATGTATTTCGATTGACAGATGAAGAAAATGTTGGTTTTCTAAAATTATTTGAAGCTTCAGGCATGAGCAACAAAGCAAAATTTATTACAACAATTTTGCTTCAGAGAGAATTAAAAATTATAAAAGTGGATGTTTCAACGATGGATTATCATACTCAACTCACTAAATTCTTTTACCAATTTCAGTCGATTGGAAACAATTATAATCAGATTGTAAAAATTTTATATCGAAACTTTACTGAGAAAAAAGCTTCTCTGTATCTCTTTAAACTGGAAAATCATACTAAAAATCTAGCTGTAATCTGTAAACAGGTGATAGAACTCACGAAAGAATTTGAACAAAACCATATTCAAAAAACTAATGATAAATGATCGCAAAAATTGGAAAAGGTGAAAATCTTTGGGGTGCGCTTACCTACAATCAGCAAAAAGTAGACAACGAAAATGGAACGGTTTTACTCACTAATAAGATTCCCGATTTGTGGGATCGACCTTATTCGGTTAAATTTTTTCATCAGTATTTTGAACCCTACTTGATTGCCAATAACAAAACTGAAAAACCGGTAAGACATATTTCCCTTAATCCTGACCCTAACGATAAGGTTGATGACAAAGATTATAGAGAAATGGCTCAGCAATATATGCAGGAAATGGGCTATGGCAACCAACCCTATGTCGTTTTTAAACATACGGATATTGACAGAACTCACATTCATATCGTCACCACCTGTGTACAGATCGATGGGAAGAAAATATCAGATCGCTATGATCACCCGCGATCAATGGAAGCCTGCAGAAAACTTGAAAAACAATACAACCTGAAAGTCGCTGGTGAGAATAGAAATTTAAATCAAAACTCTATTTTTAAACCTATAGATTATACTAAGGGGAATATCAAAACACAATTATCATCCGTAATAAGGCATATCCCTAAAACCTATGGCTTTCAAAGTATGGGTGCTTATAACGCTTTACTCTCTCAATTTAATATTTCCTGTGAAGAGGTTAGCGGAGAACTGCATGGAAAGATGAGAAAGGGAATCGTCTATTTTGCTACGGATAAAAATGGAAAAAAAGTAAGTAATCCTTTTAAATCATCCCTTTTTGGTAAGCATGCAGGAGTAGAAAATATTCAGGTGCTCAGTGAGAAATCTAAAGTGAAATTAAAAAATGATCCTTCAAAACATATTCTTAAAAGAACGGTAGAAACTGCCCTCAGCACGAGTAAATCAGAAGCTTCTTTTAAGTCCCAACTATTGGAACAGGGAATTGCTACGATTATTAGAAAAAATAATCAGGGAAGAATATATGGAATTACATTCATAGACCATAACTCCAAATTAGTGTGGAACGGCTCACAGTTAGATAAAGAGCTCGCAGCCAATTCCTTTAATAAACTGTGGAATGAGTTAGAAACAAAAACAGAAACCAATTCATATAGTCATTCTAAAGATGATTTATCATTTGAAAAATCATCGGAATATTTTTTTACTCCTCACATTTCCGAAATATTTGACGGATTCTTTTCCGGCTTATTGTTGCCAGATACAAATATGGATCAGGAGGAACAAATTTTCAAAGCTCAAATGAAAAAGAAACAACGGAAGAGAAGAAAAAAATAACCTACCTTTTTAGGATAGGTTATTTTTTAATTTTATTTAGACCTCTTCAGTGAAATAACGGTCTGTATTACAACCGATAGCATCACGAAAAACAAACCTATATAAAATGACAAGTTAACTTCTCTGCCTTCATTAAAGAATATAAATGCAATAATAATTGCGTAAAGCGGTTCCAAATTTAAACTGAGGTTAACGGTAAATGCAGAAAGCTTCTTTAAAATTTCTGTAAAAGTGATGTATATAAAAACTGTGCAAAACCCTGCCAGTAAAAATAAATAAATGGTATTTTTAAAGCTAGGAATGACACTTTTTTCAGGAAAATAATGCAAGTAAATGGGTAATAATAATCCCAAAACCACTGTTCCCGAAATCATTTGATAATAGTTGATGAGTTTGCTGTCATAGGTTCTGACTAGCTTTTGATTACAAATGGTGTACAGAGAAGCAAAGGCTGGTGAAATTACTCCTAATATAATCCCAATTTTATATGAGCTGTCAAAGTGGAAAATTAAACTAATCCCTAAAATAGTCAGACCACTCAACAGGAGCTCGGAAATTTTTATTTTCCGACGGTTAACTAAGGGATCAAATATAGCTTTAAAAAAACTAGCCATGCAGTAACATACGACGCCAATAGATATATTGGAATATTTAATACTTGCATAAAACAAGAGCCAGGAAACTGTTATCAGAAGACCTACCCTTCCAATTTTCAGTTTTTCAGATAGGGAGATTTTCATGTTTACTTTATAGACCCTGACAATAAAGAATAAAATAATAGAAGAAAATAATACCCGGTAAAAGGTTATTAATCCTTCATTTAAAGTTACCAATTTTCCGAAGATACCGGAAAAGCCTAATAGTACTACAGAAAGGTGTAGTAGCAAATATGATTTTTTCATAATGAACAAACAATCCGCCTACAAGTAATAAGCGAAAATTTAAAATTTAGGAATAACAAATAATCCTCTGAATTAATTACCAGTGGATCTACTTCTTTTACAAAGAATTACTAAATTAAGCTCTAGGCGGCGGAAGGCAACTTAACCTGTTCATAAGAATTTTTTGAATGCACAAATATACGTAAAGCTGCCTACAATGAATAAAAGAATGTTAAAAATATATGCTCAAAATGCATTTTGAAAGCACTCAATACTGAGATTAAAAAGAAGAGTATCACAGTAAGAAAGCCAAACCCAGCCAATAGATGCATGCAAAAGCACATTCATTTTAAAAAAAGTAGAATCGTGTATTTATGCTTCTAAAATGTGATATGCAGGGTGAAGACGATTTAAGAGGACTTGCCAAAATCATGGCGTTTATGCGAGCGGTTAGCATAATTTTAGTACTAATGCATCTCTATTGGTTTTGTTACGGATTTTTTGCACTGCAACAATGGACACTGGAGCTCATCAATAAAATACTTCATAATTTTAATAAGACAGCAGGCCTTTTTTCTCAACCTATTTATTCTAAACTGTTCGCAATAGTTTTACTGGCTTTGAGTTGCCTCGGGACAAAGGGAGTCAAAAATGAAAAGATCACTTGGAAAAAAATTAGCATTGTTTTTTCTATCGGTTTTGTCTTATTCTTTTTAAACGTAATCCTGTTACAATATGCCAGCAGTTTTACTCCTGTACTTTATATCCTATCAACTGGATCTGGATATATTCTCCTAATGCAGGCAGGGGTTTGGATAAGCCGTCTTCTGAAGCATAACTTAATGACGGATGTTTTTAACAGTGAGAATGAAAGTTTTCAGCAGGAAACTAACTTACTCTATAATGAATACTCAGTTAATCTTCCCACAAAATTCTATTATCAGGGAAACTGGCATCAGGGATGGATTAATGTAGTCAATCCGTTTCGCGCGACCGTTGTTTTAGGAACACCAGGCTCAGGAAAATCATACGCCATTGTCAACAACTATATCAGACAGCATATTGAAAAAGGTTTTTCTATGTACATCTATGATTTTAAATTCGATGATTTGTCTACCATTGCGTACAACCATCTTCTGAATCATTCCGATGCTTATACAGTAAAGCCTAAATTCTATATCATCAATTTTGACGACCCTAGAAAAAGCCATCGGTGTAACCCCTTAAATCCTAATTTTATGACAGATATTTCAGATGCATATGAAGCTGCCTATACCAGCATGCTGAACTTGAATAGAAGCTGGATCCAGAAACAAGGCGACTTCTTTGTCGAAAGCCCCATTATATTATTAGCTGCAATCATATGGTTTCTTAAAATTTATGAAAACGGCAGATACTGCACTTTTCCACACGCTATTGAACTGCTAAACAAAAAATATGAAGAGGTCTTTACGATATTAACATCTTATTCCGAATTAGAGAACTACCTCTCTCCTTTTATGGATGCATGGCAAGGAGGTGCACAGGATCAGTTGCAGGGGCAAATCGCATCGGCAAAGATTCCTTTATCAAGAATGATCTCACCACAATTGTATTGGGTAATGACCGGAGACGATTTTTCTTTGGATATCAATAATCCGAATGAACCTAAAATATTGTGCGTTGGAAATAACCCTGATCGTCAGAACATCTATTCTGCTGCTCTTGGGCTATACAATTCAAGAATTGTTAAGTTGATCAATAAAAAAGGACAGTTGAAAAGTTCTGTCATTATTGACGAGCTTCCCACTATTTATTTCAGAGGCTTGGATAACTTAATTGCTACTGCCAGAAGCAATAAAGTTTCTATATGTCTTGGGTTTCAGGATTTTTCCCAGCTGACAAGAGATTATGGAGACAAGGAAAGTAAAGTTATTCAGAATACGGTCGGCAATATTTTCAGCGGTCAGGTGGTTGGGGAAACAGCAAAAACCTTATCCGAACGTTTTGGGAAAGTGCTGCAAAAAAGACAAAGTATATCCATCAATAGGAATGATACCTCTACCTCCATCTCTACCCAATTGGATAGTCTTATTCCAGCTTCGAAGATTTCTATCTTGACCCAGGGATTTTTTGTCGGTGCTGTATCAGATAATTTTGATGAAAGGATAGAACAGAAGATTTTTCATTCAGAGATTGTTGTGGATACTGCTAAACTTTCTCAAGAAACGCAAAACAATCAGAAGATACCGCTGATCCGATCCTTTATTGACGAAGACGGAAATGATTCGATGACCAAACAGATTCAAGATAATTACAAAGAAATTAAGACTGATATTCTCAGCATCGTCACGAATGAGATGAATCGAATAAAAAATGATCCTGATTTGCAGTATTTAATCAAAAATGATTAAAATAGAAACCTCAAATACAGTATGATTTGAGGTTTAATTTGATATTCCGTTACTCAGCTTCATTAGTCATAAAATGCTGATTGAGATTGTCACCAACCAGTTGAAGGAATTTGGTGGGTCCCTGTTTCCTGTTACGGATTTCAAAGACAGTTTTATGGAAATTGCCCAAATCGCAATCCAATGACTTTTCAACAAATTTTATGACTTCACTTAATTCTATATTGCCCCCATTAAAACAACGCATCTGGTAAAGGGCATAGATCAGTTCTATAAGACCAACCTTCGATCCTGACCATGTAAGAGGAGAAAATATTTTTGCTGTTATGCTATCATTAGAATTATCAATCTGCCTTTTTAAATACTGATCAAATTGCTGATTGGAAATAAATCTGGCGATCATATGATCGTGTGATGTCGTAAAATTGGGATCATAGTTGTAAAAACCTGATGATAGCTTCATTTTCAAATCATAGGAATTACGGACAAATATTTTATGGTCGAGATAAGTCGCCTCACGTTTATAATAGCTGTAGAATTCGGAATGTTCCAAATAGAAGTTTTTTAACTTCTCCTGCTCTGCCTCATAATATTTTTTTAATGTTTTATTTCCTGCAGCAGGCTTATGGGCCTCAATATCCAGTACCGAAGAGTAATAAATAAATTTTGAAATAAACTGTGGTTTTAGCTTCTTAAAAAAAAGTACTTCTTCAGCAATATGATCAAAATGATGGTTGGAAACCAGAAGTTTCAATTTCCTTATAGACTCGTCAATGATGAGTAAAGCCTTTTCAGAAATTTTGATCATATCATTTCCATCTGCGTAGACTTCGTTAATCTTTTCATCCAGTTCTTCCAATAACTGTGAAGTTCTTTTAAAAATAGTTTTTGTTACCATGTCCTTTTTTCAGGAATTTACAAAAATTCGATAAAGCAAGACTTAATCAACTAATACCCAGCTCCTTTTTTCGATTTCTTATATAGTCTGTTGGCCGGATACCGTTGATATCGAAAAACAAATTTGAAAAGTTTTGCCGTGCAGCGATACCGCATTCTTCAGCCAAAGCTTCGATGGTATAATTTAGATATTTTGTATTGGTGTTGAGTAAATTTGTAATGTAATTGATTCGCAGTTCAGCCATATATTTATTAAAATTCATTCCTTTTTGCTCATTGATATAAACAGACAGATAATGGGCATTAGTTCCTAACTTTAAGGCAATGCTATTCTGTGTAATTCCTTTTTTTCTGAACTGGTCTTCCTGCTCAAACTTCTGAAGCTTTTCTTTAATCTCTGTGGTCATTTCTGGAGTAAGAGAGGTTTTTCTTATTGAAAATTCTGTCAGGTCTTCCTTTATAATATCTTTGATATTATAAGTTCCATCCGCCATTCTCTTTTGTAGCAGATTATATTGTTTTTTAATTTTTTGATCTTTTCTGTGTCGCACAACAAAAAATACAAGGAGCAGACTTCCTGAAATAATCAAGATCTGAGCGATTACAATTTTTTTTCCGCTGGACTTCTCTATCTCTTCTTTTGCATCCATTAACTTTCGCCTGTCAAAATCTTTATGAAGTTTTGAAGATAAATAAGGAAAATCTTTGCTGATTAAACTGTCAGACTTTAAAAGCTGATTGGTATAGTAAAGCTGTTTATTGACATCCTTATTTTTATATTGATCTATAAGATAATGATAACTCTTATATACCTCAGGTAATATAAAATCATGCCTATTGAAAATAGAATCTATCTTTTCATAGCATCTCACCGCACTTTCGATATTATTCTGCGCTTCATAAGTTTTACCCATATAAAAATAGACGACTGAAGCCCAGGCGAAATCGTTTCTGTTGAGGATAGTGGGTAAGGATTTTTGTAAATAAGTATGAGCACCTGTATAGTCTTTTTTGTGATATCTGGAAATTCCTATGCATTTGAGGAAATAACTTTTTTCTAAAGCAAAATCTCCATCTTCCGCAGTTAAACGGTAGCCCAACATACTTAAACTGTCGCTCTTGGAAAAATTATTAAGGTATCTGTTGAGTACGGTCAATTGATGTAAGCAGTTCAGATATGCCTTCTCATAATTGAACTTTTCATTTTCGTGATGGTTTTCATTTAACCTTAACCTGTAAAACGCAGCGCAGTCCAGAAAATGATTCATTGCTTCATCATAGTAGCCCAAATGACTTTTTACAATTCCTAAATGATAGAGGACTTTATACTTATGGTACTGATCTTTTGAACCTTTTGAATATTTATATGCATTAAGGTACTCATTTAAAGCTAACTTATATTTCTTTTGATAAAAATAGTAGATGATTCCCTTGCTCAGGTATTCTTTACTGATATCATCTTGACTCCCATGCTGCAAGCTAACAGCAAGTGCACTGTCAGCATACTTCATTTTGTTTTGATAGTCAAACTGTCTTCCGTCTCTATACCCTTGAATCAACTTTGAAAAATTACTCTCATTTTTTGCTTTCTCAATGTACAGTTTTACATAGGGCATTGCATGAATGTCATCTATTACCATTTTTTCATATGGCTTTCTGATCTCACTGAACGTTTTTTCCTTTTCCTGTTGTGAAAATAAAAATTGTGAAAATGCAGAAAATAAGACGAGAAAGTAATAAAACTTTTTCATATGCTGATATTTAGAACCTCACCATATCAAAAATAATCATTTATGTTTTAAATAAATCAAAATTAAAGGAATTGAATACCCGTAAAAATAAAACAAACACAATATATTGAAAATCAAATATTTGAGTCACGATTCTAAATGTTCCAATTTTAAAATTGATACGTGTTAATTTTAAAATAGAGCCACAGAACAGTTTTTTTTACCTCATAAGCAGGATAATTTTGACATCAGAATTCTAATATAATCCGGCCGGGATAACCAAATTAAAATTATCAACATGAAAAAGTTTATCCCATTTTTGAGCATAATGATCGCAGCAGTTTGTATGCAAAACTGTAGCCATCGAGATGAAGATATGATCCCCAGTAACGAACAGATTGAAAGTTCAGAACGTTCAGCAGACGTTTTTTCAATGAAACAGGATTCTGCAAAATCTATTGATTTGATTGAAAATCCTAACCCTAAAGATCCTCCGGTGAGAGACGGCGATAATTGGCGGCTTATGAAAGATTAAAAACCAGATATAAAACTATGATTCCTCATACCTCAATATTAGTTGTTACAGGCTTACCATGTCCAAAGAGTGGCATCTGGGAAAGTATGGGGAATTTCAAAACTACCATAACTCTTTTCAAAGGGGAACCAATGCCTGAATATTGCGGGTGGAAAATCAAATGGAGATTGGTTCAGGTCTGTTAAACCTAATAATAATATGCCATGAAAAACATTAAAACTATTTTTATCAAAATTGTTTCCTGCTTTTTTATTCTATTGTTTGTTTATGCAAGTGTGAGTAAATTACTAGATTTTGAAAATTTTCAAGTTCAAATAGCTCAGTCTCCATTACTAAGTGCATATGCAGGTGTTATTTCTTATGCTGTTATTATCTTAGAATTAATTATTGTATTGTTATTAATTTTTCCAAACAGTAGATTAACTGGATTATACTTATCCACTGCCCTAATGTCAGCATTTACAGTCTATATATTTCTCATTTTAAATTACAGTGACTTTGTCCCTTGCTCATGTGGAGGAATCTTGGAAAAAATGGGATGGACTGAACATCTGATTTTTAACTTGGTGTGCTTTTTATTAGGGGTAATTTCCATTATAAAAAAGGAGGACTCTAAGAGAAAATATATTTTGCTGGCATTCACAAATCTATTCAGTATCTTATTAGTGATAACTTTATTTTTTTCCTCAGAGTATATCATTAAAAAAGAGAATAATTTCACAAGAAGATTTACTCACCATCCAATCATTGAAGAGGGATCAATTGATCTTAAGGTTAACTCATATTACTTTGCTGGAAATGATGATAATCACTTGTATCTCGCAAATCTGACCAGTCCTTTTAGAATTATTAAAATTGACAGATCATTTAGAAAATTTGATACCATTGCAATAACTCCTTCAACAAAACATCGTTTTCGTAAATTAAAATATTCTATTCAGTATAATAGCCTGTTCGCATATGATGGTAGTGTTCCGATAATTTATCGATCAGCATTAGATTCATTAGATAAGCCAACTCAAGAGATTAGTTACAGAGATATTTTTTTTAATCATTTAACAGCTACTTCAAGGAATTCATTTTTTTTAAGCACAGATAATTCAAAACGTGAAACATTAATTGCAGCATTGTCAACACAAAATGAACATCACACCAAAATGAGCAATTTTCCATTGACAGCAAAAAAAGATGGAGGTTTTGATGTTGATGGAAAACTATTATTTGATAATAGTACAGGTAAAGCTTATTATATGTTTTACTACAGGAACCAAATACTGGAAGTCGACTCTAACTTACAACTTCATTCACGTATGAAAACTATCGATACTATTACGAAAGCACAGATAAACATTAAGACTTTAAGTGATGGCACAAAAAAGATGATCGCGCCTCCAATGGTTGTGAATCAAAATATGGAAGTTCATAAGGGTTTAATCTTTAATATTTCTAATCTAAAAGGTAAACATGAGTCTAATGACCTATGGAAGAAAAACTCAATAGTTGATATTTATACTACTGAGCCCGCGGGTTATTGGGCAGTATATATGTAGAAAACAGAGGAAAAAACAGATTGTCCCAAATTTTAATTACTGATAATTTCTTTTACATATTGTCAGGTACAGAATTACGTCGTTATCGTTTTGCGCAGACCATAACAAAACAATTCAATAAAGGGGAAAGCCGAAAACCCTCGGAACAGTAGGCACATCAAAAATCATTCTTATGAAAAATTTAAAAACACTCCTATTGCCAGCATTTGTACTGCTTGCAGGAGCAGGTAGCGCGTTCGCTACGCATTTAGAAAAAAATGACAATTTAGCCATTATTAGAGGCTATGTGTTCAGAGAAGGTGAAACACCGGAATGTGTTAACAGCTTAAAGGACTGCGACACTTCAGGGTCATTCACTTGTACAGCAGATATTGGTATGGGTTCTGAAGATCTCTATCAATTGAATGGAACAGTTTGTCCCAACAAATTAACCCATACTCAACCAAACTAAACAATAGCTGTCTCTAAATAAAGTGCTTATAAAAGTTTGCCACGCAGTGATTACAGCAAGGTTAAAGGTTTTAAATCCAAACTACCTACTTAATCTAACTTACATATTTGCAAAACACAACGCTTGTTTTAGAGACAGCTTTTATTATTCCATCATTTTATCTATCCATTTGACACTTTTATTCTTCAGATAAAAATCTAACCAGTCGGAAATCCTACTGTATAGGTCAATGCGATTATTATTTTTTGATAAGCTGTGCTCATCATTAGGATAAAAAAGAGCAACAACTTTTTTATGATTTCGTCTAAGTCCTAAATAGAATTCCATTGTCTGCTCCCAAAAAATATTATAATCCTTTTTGCCAGTCCAGAGAAGAATTGGTTTTTGAACCCTTTCGGCATGGTAAATTGGGCTATTGTCAATATATATCATTTTATTCTTAACGAAAGAGCCCGGCATTTCATACTGTCCATCTTCAAATTGCCAGAAAAAAGGCCTATTGAAATTATAATTGAATGAATGATAGGATCTAACCAAATCACTGTTTCCAGCCCCAGAAATATAGGTTGCAAACAGGTTGGATTGAGTAGCGATAAAATTAGTTTCATATCCTCCATGTGAATGTCCTATTAGTGCTACTTTCTTAAAATCTATAAAGCCATAACCTTGAAGCGCATTCATAGCGCTGGTGACACAATCTAAGGCAGATCTACCGGTTCCGCAAGAATCAAAAACTATATCAGGCATATATACGAAATATCCTTTTCTTAACAGGTTACGCACATTAATACCTTCTGTTGGAGGATTCATTCCAATACCGTCAACCAGATACTTATTTTTCATATATCTGAGTTTTTGGTAGATTGTAACAATCATAGGATATTGCTTACCCTCTTTAAAGTTGACCGGATAAAATAGAATTCCCTGTAATGACTGCCCCTGGCTATTTTTATATAATATAGTCTTGGAAAAAATATTTTTAGCCTCCTTGTCAAGAGAATTACTTTTGTAAACAATTTCTTCCTTCTGATGCTTTTTTAAAATCAGCTGAGGAGGTTTATTGATATTACTTTTGACATAGAGTAATTTTTTCACTCCCTCATTCCAATCTACAGCAGTTATATCATCATCTGTGACGTCTATAATATCTTTTGCCTCCTTACCATTAAAAGACATCCAGGCGTTTTTTATTTGATCCCTATCATAAAGTTCAATAATAACGGGATTACTTGCATCATAACTGCTACGGTAAATATTATAAGAAGATGAAACATTTTGCATTGTTCCATTTTTTATTTTAGCTCTGAAACCTGGTTTAAGAGGAAATCTATTCAGCTTCTTTTTCTGTATGTCATATTCAAATAACTCCCCCATCCCCTCAAAAAGAATTCTCTTCCCATCTTTAGAAAAATAAGCATTTTCATGAGTATCCAATTGTATCTCATAAGAGTTTAAAGTTCCTACTTCATACAATATCCATTTTTCTTTGTTCTGATATGTTAAAATCCATTTTCCAGCGTCATCACTAAATACCATTGAGCCGGAATTAATCATAAAATCATATTTATCAAGCAGCGTATCATACCTGTGTAAATTGAATGTCTGAAAACGTTTCGTGTAATCATGTTGATAATAGGGATCAAATGAAAGTAAATATCTGTTATTCCCTATGAAAGCATGATGGGTCAGCCTTTCATTTAAAATCTCATAAGAATATTCTTCTCTGGGAGACCAGATAAAATATTTACCAATATAATCCTCATAAAATTTTGTTTGGATTTTATTATCGTTCCCATACCACACCTCTACCTCATCTTTAGATCTAGATTTAAGTTCAGGAAAGAAATGAATAAAATATTTACCGTCATTTAATTTTGAAATCTCGCTAAAATTAACAGAATCCATAAAATCATTGCACAGAAATAGTTTATGATCCGTTGAACTCATGTATATAAGCTGCCCTTTTTTGCTGTTTTCATCCTGTTCTAAAATAAACAGACCATCCTGATCGCGATACTTAACTTCAATTTTGGAGTTAGATGAGGAATATATTTTTTTATTCTGTTTTAGATTCCATTCATAAAGACTGTATTTTTTTTTATCCTCTTCCGTGATGAAATACAATACATCATCTATTTTATCGACGCTGATTACATTATTTACTACATTATTCTCTTCCCCATTTTCATTTAGAATCTTGAGTTTTCTTTCCTGCAATATCAATATTAACTTAACATCCGGAAGCCAATAATAATTTCTAACATCTTCCCAAACTTTCATTTCTAAAGATGGTAAAATAAGTAATTGAAAGTTTTTACCATGGCGCATCATCAAATTGTTATTTGAGGTGAAATTGATAGAATTAGCCAGCACTTTTCCACTTTCAAAAATAACTGAATCTCTATTATTTCTATTGATAAGTACCACCGTATCCGAACTTCTGTCATATGCTTTATTAAAAGTTATATATTGCTCATTAGGTGATATCCTGGGAAAACTCACATTATAATAGTGCCTTTGTAATGAATCAGGAATTACCTGGTCTTTATTTTGTGAATGCAATAAACAAAAGAATATTAGACTCACACCAATTAAAATAGCTTTCATCAGTACCCAGGATTTTGAGGATTTAAATTCGGATTAAGCAGAAGATCATTCAGGGGAATTGGCCATACTTTATGAAAATTCTGCCAATTAGTTTTAACTGCATTAAGCTGGTCAAGCCGGCCGAATCGCTTTAAGGTCAAAAAGCGGTTCCCTTTCTCAGCAAAGAACTCTCTCCTATTTTCATTCAATAATTCCTCAAGAAACTGCTCATTTGATAAAAGCCCCAGATTAGAATTACCAGCCTTTTGTCTCACAGCATTAAGGAGTGGAAGCGCTTCCTCTTTTCTATTTTGCCTTACTAAAGCTTCTGCTAAAAGAAGGTTTACTTCCTCCATTCTAAATACTATAGAATATTCATCTGGATTGTTGACTGCATTAACATATTTATTACAGCGGTAAAAAACATTTTGATTTACAGTGATTTTTGTGATCCATTTCTGAAGTCTTAAATCAGTTGTTTCAAAAGAATTGACCAGATCATTTGACAAAGCATATCCTGTTGGTGCAGCCGTCGTAAAGTAATATATAGATGCTTCATTAGTAGGCAGGTCTGCCTGTAAAGGCTTAAATTGCCAAAGTATGTGCTTACCCGATTTTTTAAATGTTTTTGAAACATCAGGCTCCCAAGCATATAGGCTGTTGCTTTTGATATCTTCCAGTAAATTTTCAGCCTGTGACCATTTATTTTCCTGCATGCAGACTATTGCCAGCATCATTTCAGCTGCTTTTTTATTGGGATAAATCCGATCTGTATTACGATAGTTATCCTCCAATAAATCAATTGAGAGCATGAGATCATTATGAATAGTAGTAAGCACCTCTTCATCATTCATTTTACCTATTTTTTGATTAATAGTAAAATCTGTCGTTGTTGTATAGGGTACGTCTCCGAATATCTGAGTGAGATAAAAATAGATAAGAGATCGCAAAAATAGCGCTTCCCCTTTTATTCTGTTTTTATCTTTCGTTGCAATACCTGACGAAGCATCAACACCTATGATAATAGAATTGGCAAGATAAATTTGTTTATAGGAATTAGCCCATGAATTTTTAATAACGGAGTTAGATGACAGCTGCTGATTATTAAAAATGTCCGGTGCTCCGCCTAAAGAAGCTGCCATATAACAGTTCAGGTCATCCGTATAGCTGCCAAGCAAAGCTCCACTTCCTGCCGTTCCCCCATTTAATACAGAGAAACTGTACATTTCCGCATATAGATTACTTAATGCACCATCTGCTGTACTAACAGTTTCAAATACCTGTGTTACATCGATTTGGGTATTGGGAAAATCAACATCAATACTTTTTTCACAAGACCATAATGTTACAATAATAATACTGGTTATAAATTTATTTGTTTTCATAAGATTCATTTTTAAAAAGTTAACTGGAAACCCATTGAAACAGTTTTTAAAGGCGGCAAATAACCGTTCACTGTAAATTCAGGATCTAACCCTATATAGTGGGTCCAAGTCAATAAGTTCTGACCTTGGATGTATATTCGGGCTTCACCAAATACTTTACTTATTTTTGGAAGTCTGTAGTTGATTTGAACATTTTTCAACCGTATAAATGAACCGTCACTGATTGCTGCTGTACTGTTTTTAAATTGGAAGTAAGGGTATTTGTCGCAGTAATAGTACCCGGTGAATACGGCATAATGATACCATTATGATTCGTAGATGACCAAACATTAGCAAACTCAGCAGACTGGTTATTCATATTTCCGGGGGTTGTCATGGTTCGGTAATAATTCCAGGAATCCTGTTTTACAAACTGTAATAAAAACGAAAGACTGATATTTTTGTATGATATCTGATTTTGAAGGCCACCAAAATATTTAGTTCCTACATTTCTGATGGCCATCTGATCTTCAGGAGAAGATATTTTACCATCCTGATTAAAGTCTTTGAACATGTACCGCCCTGTTACCGGATCAATACCTTCATACTGATACACTTTTACAATTGATGTAGGTTGACCTATGACATAGGTATTTGCATAGGTTGAGCCTTCCAGCCCCGGGAATGATAATAGCTTGCTCATGGGGAATGATACGTTGAAACTGATATTCCATTTCCAATTCATACTTTTAAGGGGACTGGAAGACGCTTCGATCTCCCATCCTGAATTCTGTACCGTCGCGTTTAGATTTGCCTGGACATTTGAAATCCTGTTGTAGAAGCTAAGGGAATACCTACCAGCTGATTAGACGAACGATTTCTGTAATAGGCTGTCGTAAGATTTATCATATTACGAAACAGTGATAATTCTATCGCCGCTTCCAGTTTATTGGTCTTTTCCCAAGTAAAGTCAGGATTAAAAAGACGGGAAGGATATAATGCAGGAACATCATTATAAGAAATAGGAGCAACGGAATAAGAATTGGTAAACTGAAAATCACCTATAAGATCACTTCCGGTACGTCCGTAACTACCTCTTAATTTTCCTAAGCTGAACCATTTCGAATTTTTTAAAAAAGATTCTTCAGAAAATAGCCAGGCTGCTCCAATTGCTCCAAAATTTGAAAACCTGTTATTAGGTCCAAAGCGGCTTGAGCCATCGCGCCTTGCTGTTAAGTTGATGATATACCGGTTCATCAACCGATAATTAAGTCTACCGAACACAGCAGTATATTTATAGTCAATGTCAGTAAAATCCCTTGGCGTAATAAGTGATGCCGCAGCGAGATTATAAAGCAGGGAATTGCTGGCAAATCCTGATGCGGTAATTGCTGAAGATTTAGAATTATTGCTCTGGTAGGTATATCCTAAAAGTACATCCAGTTTACTTGCTCCTAAATCCTTTGACCAATTGATCTGAGGTTCTAGAATATAGGACATCAAGTTGCTGGTTCCTCTTGAAGATGAAGAACGTGCCGATGATGCTCCTGATGCAAAGGCAGGATTATACATCGTGTTTGGAGCTAAGGTATATTCCTCTAAAGATTGAATATTAAGACCTCCATTAAGGGTGAATTTCAAACCATTCCAAACCTCATATCCAGCTTTAACACTCTGATTAATCTGTAACACTCTATTTTCATAACGACCGTTTAGTGATGCTAAAGGATTGCTAAATGTATTATTCTGCCAATTTAAGTTTCCTGCATCATCGTATAACGCAGGTGCGTTAGGAGCCAGGTTCAATGATTTATTGGTCAGATCATTGCTGATTACATTATTCGATAGGCTCGAGAGAATATTACTGAACGAGAGTGAAACCTTTCTGTTTTCTGTGGTATAGCTATAATTAGAATTAAGAATATTGGTCTTGTATCTATAATCTCCGGGAAAGACAGTTGACTGGTTAGAATGTGAGGCGCTGACAGAAAATTGGTTCCTGTCATTTCCCCCGCTTACAGATAGTTGGATGCTGGAAGACTCGGCATTATTTCCGATCAGTATTTTCTGCCAGTCTGTATATCGATCCGTATCCCAAACTCCATTAATATCGTAAGCATTTGCAGGAACAACAACGTTATAGTTGGCATAGGCATCCCTGCGCATCTTCAGGTATTGTTCAGTGTTCATCAGCTTCATTTGATTGGCCACTTTGCTGATGCCGTAATTAGTATCCACTGTCAGCCTTATAGCGCCGGTTCTTCCCTTTTTGTAGTGATTAATATGACTCCATTCCCTCCCCTGGATCCATAAATAGCCGTAGCATCGGCATCTTTTAAAACTTCTATACTCTCTATATCATCCGGACTTATTGAATTCAGTGGATTTAGAGAACTCATAGGAAGAATTCCCACAGAATAACTGGATGTCAAGTTTGAGCTCCACGGAATTCCGTCAACCACGTAAAGGGGTTGGTTTCCGTTAACAGGGCTGTTAAGAATTGTCCGAAGACTGTTTCTTCCCCGAATCTGAACATCAAATCCTCCGCCTGCTGTTCCGCCGGCCTGAATAATGTTCACTCCTGCCATTCTTCCCTGTGCTGCTGACAGTACGTTGGTGACAGGTTGATTTTCGATATCTTTTGCTGAAACTTTGGCGATACTACCGGTTCTTTCTTTGTCTTTTACCTTGTAGTAGCCAGCGTTGAGAATAACTTCTTCGATTCCCTTTACTTTTTGTTCTAAGCTGATATTAACGACGGTCTGATTAGTGAGTGTGAATTTTTCTTCTGTATAATCAGGGTGTCTGAACAATAGGATGGGATTTTCTGCTGAAACCTTTATCGTGTAGGTTCCGTTGTTGCCGGTTATGGTTACCTGATCACTGCCCTCTTGGGAGATGACAACTCCTGAAAGAGGTTTGCCTGATGATGTAACGGTACCGGAAATGGTGCGTGATTGGGCTTTTATATTGATGCTTACAGCGGTCAACATGAGCCCAAAGAAAATGCCTCCTATATTGTAATAGGAATTTTTCATAGATTTGTAAAGGTTTTTAATTTTTAAAGATTAATTACTGAACTACGCTCTTTCCCGTAAGTGTCCAAACTGCATGGGAAGGGGCTTTTTTCTTTCTTCTGATTTTTAAGTTGAGTAGTTTTTTTGATTCATTTTGTAGATAAAGACTTTCCTGATGCCCTTTGGTATGAAAAAGGACTGGTGAGGTTCTGCAATCAGTGACCGCAAGGCACCGGAAAGAATTTAATATGAATGAAATCTGTGTTCCCGTGTAAGCTTTTTAAAGCCGCAATAGGTTGTACATTCCTATTGTATCGTGTAGTCTGATACTATGTTTAGGAAGCGGCTTAGATTTTCAGCGATTACGGGCAACATTGGAAAAATAAAGCGTGGAACTTACTACATCATCGCTTGTACTAGAGGCATCGCCAAACACCTTGCAACAAACTCCGTAAGTAAGCCCACGCCTAGGTCGTGAGCTACTTTACTTATGGTCTCGTTGCGTTTGTTTGAAAATTGGCGATTTTCTAGTACGAGATTCTAAGCAATAGCTTCTATAATTAAATTTGAAGTATCGCAAAATTACTTTATTATGTAATTTATTCCAAATATAATAAAAAAATACAACGTGGGGAATAATACCCACTAATTATTTTACCTTTATATGGAAATTGCTATCAATTTGATATTGATATGGCAACAAACTCTGAAAAAATTGCATTTCTACAAGGTTTTGGAAAAAGGGTTCAGGAATTACGAGAAGGAAAACAACTTAGTCTTAGACAATTGGCTCAAAATTGCGAAATAGACTATAGTGATATTGGTAAAATTGAAAAAGGTCTAAGAAATATTCAAATGTCTACAATACTAGAGCTATCTAAAGGATTAGACATAGCTCCTCAAGAATTATTTAATTTTAAAATAAATGAAAATCCTAACTAATAGTTAGGATTTTTGTTTTTTACCAATTTCTTTATAATAACCCTCCGATGTAAATACCGTAAAAGCTTTAAAATTTTGAAAACAATGCGATTTTTTTCATTATTATTGATAAAAGGTGACTGCTAAAATCTCATTATAAAGTAATTAAAGAAATCATTTATGAAAAAGTGTCGTTTGTGTAATATAGAACAGATTTTGATTAAAAAATCACATATTTATCCCGATTTTTTATACAAAGATTTATACGATAAAAATCATAAGATTATCAAAATCTCGACAGAAGAAATTATTAAGAAAAACCCTAAAATTAGTAGACCTTCATCAGGAGTTTATGAGGGAGGACTATTATGTAGCGATTGCGAAAATAGAATAATTGGTGGCAAATATGAATCTTACCTTGCTGATATATTGTCATCAAAAAATAGAGATGTAAAATGCAATAAGGGAAAATCAGCAGAGATTAAAACTCTGACGGTTCAAAATCTAGATTATGAAAGATTTAAAAATTTCTTTCTTTCAATTTTATTTCGAGCCGATATTTGTACGTTTGAGGAATTTGAAGACATTAATTTGGGTCCTTATAATGATAAGATACGAAAAATTGTATATGAAAATCAAACGACTGATGATTTAGAATTCCAATTAAATATATTAAAATTTGATAAAAACTCAGAATTTGATCAATTAATAGTTCAACCCTTTAAAAGTAAATTGGAAACAGAAACTTGCTATTCTTTTCTTTTGAGAGGTTTTTTTATAATCATTAATTTCAAAGAAAATAACACGTCCAAGAAAATGAAAGGCAATAGGCTTAAACAAAATGGAGAAATTATAATACCAATCATACCTAGAAGCACAGAGAAAAAATTTATTCTTACATATCTAGATTTAAAATAAGGTATTCTTCAAGATATTCTATTGAAACTATCATTTTAATGCTGACAAGAGTTGGGATTTTTATTAAAAACTTATTTATATTAAAGTTCTAAAAATATTATTTAAGATACTTTTCCTCTTGTCCAAATTAATTCCATTTTCGTAGTAGTAAAAAATTGATTGTCAAAGATATTTTGGGTAAATTTGGAAAGCAGGAAAAAAATGATAACAGAAAAGATCAAAAATATATTTTGCTTTATAGATTTTTTAGAATCTAATATAGCTCTTTTTAATAAACAAAAAACACTGTTGGATCAGATTGATGATCTTAGGAAGACTTACAACGATCTGGATCCTAAAGTAAATTTTAAGCATAAATTTGAAAGGGAAAAAATAGCCGAAAAAGGAGATAAGCTTGTTAATTCCTTTCGTAATAACTGCAAAAATTTAATCAATGAAAAAATAAGTAGTTTAGAAATAACAGACTTATCCAATATTGGTAACAATCATTTTTACAATATCGGTGATTTCGTGATACTTGTTGAAAGACAAAAATATGATCAAGAAGATGTAAAATTGATCTTAGAAGCAAAAAGTAAATATGTATCTATTCTAGAAAATTTAGAGCTAAGCTTAGATAATTTTTTACCATACGATCTTGTTAGAGATTTTCATGAAACTTTGTATGACTGCTTCAAACCATTCTTGTCTTTTGATGACAAACACAAAATTGAGAAAAGCAAACAAATACAATTTAATAGACATCAAATTACTATTGAAACTCTAGATGAGAAAGGAATCAGAAATGCTGTAAATAAACTACAAAATAAATCTGTTGAATTTGAATTCGAAATAGATGACTGGATAATAAACAACGGAAATATTTTTGAAATCACTGAAGATTTTAGTCTGTCATTTTTTGCAATTCAAACGGAGATACTGAAGCAATGTAAAGCAAACAGCACGGGCAAATTCCAAGATTTTATAACCTACGGGATTAATATTTCGAAATTAATTACAGGAACTGATGGACTATCCATAGAAAACATTTTTAAGGAATTTTTGGATCTAGAAATTAACTCTGAAAAGTTAGAATATCCCATGACCGTAAGTATTATACTTGGTTATTTAAAGATTGGGTTATTAAAAATGTATTTAGAAAATACATACAATTCGTTTCTTCATACTGAGAAGTATATCGAGAAATATGATGAATTACGAATTGACTTTACTAATACAAATATTGACACTAATGAGAGTGATTTTATTAAAAATGAATTGAAAAGATGCTTATCTTTTTTGCAAGAATTAAAAAAGCCTGTTTATAATGAGATTTCAATATTGGGTGATACGAAGGATGAATTTTGTAGTTTTAAAAAGCACCTCTTAAATACTGTTGATAAAAGACAATCTTTTCTGAATAGAAAATTATTGGAGTTTGAGAATTTATCGGAATCTGAAAAATATGAACAGTCTAGAAAAATTTTAAAAAAATTTACTGAAGAGGACATTGAAAGAATTGCATTTGCTAAACAAATAGGAATTAAAAAAGATGATGAATACTTGCAAATTCCAGAGCCAAAAAGTAAAGCAGAGGCTATAGAACGATTTAAAAAACATGATACCCAGAAAAGATTTGAAACTCTAAAAGAACTTTTTTTAAAAAAATGCGGAAATTATCCAAACGATAAAATAATTGAAGATGAGTTGAACTCAATTTATAAATTCATAGATGAAGCCAATAAATTATCAACTATTGATGCTTTTAAAAACAAAGATAAATCAGATTACTTGGAATACTTACGATTAGCAAATGGTTTTTATGAGAATTCCGATTTACCATTCATAAATTATTACACCTATTTTAATTATAGTCAAGAAAGTAATTCATTGTTGATTTATGCAAAGTACTTTCTTTATAAAAAATGGCTGGAAGAGAAAAAAAGTATTCATAATAATGGCAAGGCATATAACAGCGTAAACACTTTAAGTAAAGAAGAAGGCGGAAATTATAAAAATTTTACCAAAATTTTGAACAAAATGTATGAGGACGATTTTGATTATAAGCCGAACCTCGACTATGTAGCAATTACAAAAGATACTATCAGTGAGATTAAGGAAAAACTTTTCGAATTGCAGAATAATGAACAAAGGACTGGCTTTTTAAAAATGGTTTTTAGAGGTTTTTTTGACGATGGCAAAGATTATCATTTGTACCAAGTTAGTAAATTCGAACATACATTTAAAGATATCCCTTTGGAAAAAAGGGAATACTCAGAGGATCGATTTAATTTTATTTACGAATGTTTATTATGTTTAAGAAGCATAATTACTACTATTTCAGAAGAATCATTGGTTTATAACATAGATTTTGGTGATGTAATGCATTGGTCTTGGCGACATAGTGAAAACGGAAAACAAAATCCATATGAAGTATTTGTTTATCATATAAAAGGTGATTACGAGAAAGGTTACGAGTCTAATCCAACTATTGATAAACCTGAGCAACAAAAAACAAAATCACAACTACTAAGTGAGAATTTACGTTTATATGGTTTTTTTGAGCTTGAAAAATTAAAAAATCTTTCAGATAAAAATAAAAATGTTTTGATTCAGTTGCTAACCGAAAATAAGTTACCATATGTAGTAGCTATGCTCGATTATCTGGAATATTTTACTTACCTAGAAAAGAATCATTTTAAGAGCAAGTATAAATTATATATTGAGGTTTCTAGATGGTTCAACAGTGATAAGGATGGCAGAGCTATCAAAGGTAATATTAGCAGTCTTTTGAACAATTCAACAGAAAATAAATCCCGTTATACCGCTTTTAAATATAAAGAAAGAGTAAATAGGGACTATGAAAAGCTATTATAAGGAGTACGCCCTTATTGTTGCCCCTAAATGCCCTCTTTAATATTGCAAGGTAAACAATAAATACTTTGTAAAATGAAAGAATTAACATTCAAGCAGTTAGTTGTAGCGGAAACTCCATTTGTTACAAAATTTGGAAAGCAAAAATCTTTACAGTTTCAAAAGAGCAGACGATTCTCATATTTCGAAAATCAATTGCAGACGGTATTTCAATATCTACAAAATCATATTGCAACTGCCACTATGATAGCCGAAGCAACTGGAATTCCTCAAAAAAATATTTGCAGGTACAAAAGACAATTAGAAAAAGCTGGAAGACTCTGGGAAGTAGAAAAAAAGAAATGCAAGAAAACAGGGTTTGAAGCTTGGTACATTACTACCAATCCTATGTATCTGCCAAATTGTAAAAAATTAAACTTATTTTAATTTAAAAACTTAAGTACACAAAATGGTAAGAAATCTAATGATTTAAATTTTTGAATATAAACTATGGCTCTGTAATAAACTGTGCACTGAAAAAAGCGCATTAAAAAAAATGTAAAATCTAATTCTGGAAATTAAATTTTACATTTTTAATATTTATTAGTCTATTAATGAAAGTAAAAAGTTAAATTGTATTTCTTGACAACAAAAACGAAGCGTTATACCATCTCCTAAATTAGGTCCATCAAATAAAAAACTTTGTACTTGTTCTCCATTCGAAATATCAACCCATTGCATATTCATTTCTCCAAGCTGATCCATATCTTTCGATATAGATGGCGGATAATCATTTCCCAGAGGTATAGTTACTATATAACCGCAAGCCTCCACGTAGCCCATTGCTATTCTTTTTTCAGTCGCATCATTGAGTGATTGTATATTATTCTCCTTTAAAAAATTTAAGACAATCTTTAGTGTTTTATTATTTTTCTTTCTAAATTCTGCAAGAAATCTTTGGAATGTACTGTTCACTCCTTCTTTTCGAGTTTCAAAATCTAAATAATCCAGCATTTGTCTTTCTGATTGCTCAGCTGGAAATCTCTCATCATCTAAGATTTTCTTTGCGAAATTGCCTGTAGAATTATCTAATGAAGAAGATTCTGCAATAAATTCATTGAGTGTCATTTTTTAGTTTTTTTAGTGGCTATTATATTCTAATTTTTACGAATATAAGTAAATCAATAAGGTTTTAATTAATAAAAGTAAATTTTCAGTGAAAATACGGATTTGAAAAACTCAGTTTATATATATTTTTGCTTTTAAGGGAAACCGTAATGATTAAGAAAATATACAGGCTATATTTGCAATAGTTTCAAAATTTTACAATTTTATCATCATGTAGAAAATAAAAGAAATGAAATATTTTTATCAATTATTTTTAGCTTTTAACTCAACGTGGTTAATTATTGTTGTATTTCTGGTGAAAGATAAATTTGTTTTTAATTTTCTTGAACAATATTCAATGTATTTATCCTGGGGGCTATTTATTTTAGTTCCGATAGTCTTTACAGCTTTAAGCTTTCTTATTGCTAGAAAACTGCCTCGAGATCAGTTACAAGCAAGTTCAGTTACGGAAATTGAATTAGCCAACAATAATTTCTTACCGACTTATTTAGGTTACTTTTTTGTTTCTCTGGGGATAAATGACATTCCAACACTAATAATTGTCTTTTTAATCATTTATATTTTTACATATTTATCACAGACACTTTATTTCAATCCAATTTTTTTATTATTTGGATATCATTTTTATTTTATAAAAACTTCGGCAAATATTAAAATCTTTTTAATAACTAAAAAACAACTGAAAATTCCGGGCAATGATAGTTTTGATAGCTTAAGAAGAATCAATAATTATACGTTTATAGAACTTTAAAAATAATATTTTTTATGGCAACCTTTATTTATGGGAAAGTAAAAAGAAAAAATAACATCTTTCGTGTAATTGAAACCGAAGAAGATGTATATAATACTTCACAGTTAAATTTAACTGGAGTTGAATATAATCCTGCTACCATTATCGAAAATGAAGAACTTTATAAGGTTTCACAATTTTCTCAATCTGGATATTCTTTTGATTTCTTAGAAAACGATCTAAATTCTGTAAATCACGACCAGATTACAAGAACAGATCTAACAAAACTTTCGTTTATCTGTACGGTACAGAATAATCTCTATTTTTTCCAGATCATTAATTCTAGCATTTTTATAAGTAAAAAATGGTTTTCAATTGACGAGCTGACACTTGAAACAGAAAAACCTATTATAACAGTGAATCCGTTTGCCGACGCGATCTACGATAAACATTTTGATACGCTATATTTTAAAAGGTTAACGGCTGCTCAAAAAATCTTTAAAGGGATGGATCAGTTATATAAAGAAGCAACTGCTACAGAGACTGATTCTTTTTTACAAAAAGATTTTCTTGAAGTAGATTCTGATTTTGACCACAGAAGTGTTTCAGTGCTCAACAGAAAAAGAATTGCATTAGTTATGGAGACATTAAATAATTTATCGGATTCCGAAAAACAAGCTGTATATTCTTACACGAGCGAATATAGTCAAGTAGTCTTTGAAGCTGGAAAGTTTAAAATTGAAACAGATGATGATCTGAAATTTGTTTTATGGGGAATACAGCAAAGATTTTATACAACACCAATTGGAGGGGAAAAAAGAATTGCAAATTCAATTATAAGTATTTAACTGATTTTGATTTTTAAAATATTGATTTTAGTAGATAAGCTAAACTGTTTTTAAGATTAGATGTTACTTTTCTGATAAACCATTTTCTCAGTATTTTTATAGTATTACTTAATTAATATGAAACAGGTTATTGCCTTTGCCGACGAATTCGGAAATAATTCATTTAAATTTTCTACGGAAAGTTCTCACTTTATCATTGCTAGTATTATTGTCAATTATGAGGACTTGGAAGAATTTTATAATGAGGTGGAAAAAATCCGGTCAAAATATTTTCAGACCGGAGAAATTAAATCATCAAAAGTAAAAGATAATCACAGAAGAAGATTGCTTATTTTAAATGAGCTGTCAAAACTCAAGTTCAATATTTATTCTGTTGTGGTCGATAAAACAAAACTATATGGTGAAGGTTTTAAATATAAAAAATCTTTTTACAAGTATCTAAACGGTATTTTATATAAAGAATTATATAAAACATTTCCAAAACTTGAACTGAAAGTTGATGAACATGGAGGCAATGAATTTATGCTGGAATTTAAAGAATATGTACGACAAAATCACATTCGTACTCTATTTGAAGGCTCTGAGTTTTTTGTCAATAAAAGCGACAAAGAATTAGGAGTACAAGTTGCAGATTTTGTTGCCGGAACTTTAGGGTATATTTTTGACGAACATAAAAAAAGTGATTATTCCCAGCAGTTCTTGGAGATTTTATCCGGGAAAATCATTAGTATTAATCATTTTCCAAAAGTTTATAAAATCAATGAATACAGCGAATCAAAGGCTGACGAGTTTTATAGCCAGGCAATAACCGATCTCAGTCTCCGAAGTATTTTCGATTATCTTGATACTGCATCTCCAGAAACTCAACAGATGCAGGATTCAATAAATTTTCTCAAAGTATTGGTGCGGTATCATGAAGCCAATCATTATAAAAACTATACTACAGCCCAGGAGTTTATTGAACATCTTGATGTTAATAGAGAATCCAAGCTGAGTAAAGAGCAATTCGTTAACATGGTCGGTAGCCTGAGAGACAAAGGCATTCTAATTGGTAGCAGTCGTGAAGGATATAAGATACCTGTTAACCATAGCGAAATAAAAAAATATGTTCAACACGGAAATTCGATCGTGTTACCCTTGCTGCGCAGGATAAGTCTATGTAGAGAATCAATATTATTGGCGACAAATAATTCTTTAGATATTTTAGACGATCCTGAATTTGAAATTTTGAAAGATATTATTACAGGTATGAAAAGATAAAGGAAAATAAAAATTCTTAGAATTTACAATGAAACTAATAACTAAACAACATTATTTAAGAAAAGAATTTAGACGTTTAATAAAAAAATACAACACTTTTAAATGGGCTACTGCATGGGCAAGTGCGGGAAATGAAATTTTCGATGATCTGCTTGAATATAAATATAAAATAGATATGCTTTCAGTTGGCATACATTTCTACCAAACTCATCCTGATTTTATAAAAGAGTTCATTGATGATGAAACCGTTCATTTTGTAGAGCAGCCTGACGGAACATTTCATCCTAAAGTATATTTATTTTCTAATGATGAAAATGATTGGGAACTTATCATTGGTAGTGCAAATTTTACTACAAGCGCCTTTTCAAAAAACACCGAGGTTTCTGTTTTAATAAATAACTCAGATCATAATTCCTTAGAAGTATATAATACCATATTACAGGTAATCAATGCTTCATTTGAGCAGGGAAAAACCTTCAATGATCAAGATTGGGAAAACTATAATAAGATCTGGAGAATTCAACAGCCAAAAGTTGACAGTTTATCAGGTCAATACGGAACAGTTAAAGACACACCTACACCAATCCATAAGGTTGAACTACAAACAAAAACTTGGGATGAATTTGTTGACAATGTCTATGAAAAAGGGGTACAAGATGTGAAGACGAGAATCAGAGTAATAGAAATAGCAAAAGAATTATTTAATAAAGCCAAACACTTTAATGAATTGGAAGATGATGAGAGAAAATTTATTGCAGGAATTCCTAATAATTTAATGGTAACAATTGACGGTGCGGAAGATTGGGCATATTTTGGTAGTATGAAGGGGGCAGGCATGTTTAAAAAACAGATAAATGATAACAGTGAATTGATATCAAAAGCCTTAGACCAAATTCCGCTCAATGGACAAATTACAAAAACGAATTATGACCATTTTCTAGAGTACTTTCAAACGGCACTGCCCGGAAATTATTTAGCAACCAGTACAAGATTGCTAGCGATGAAGAGACCAGATGTTTTTATATGTTATGACAGTAAAAATAATTATGCTCTTTGTAAAGATTTTGGTATCACTAGAAATGGTATGAATAATGAAAGATATTGGAATGAAATCATCTTAAGAATTTATGATAGTGATTGGTGGCAAAATCCGACTCCTAAAAGCGACATTGAAATTAAAATAAGTTTAGCTCGTTCTGCATTTTTGGATAGTTTATACTATGAACGATAAAAAGAAACGTGATTTTTAAGACATATTACATATTCTATTATGAAAAATTTAATTGCCTCAAAATGGGTTCTATTCCTAGCATTCATTTTATTCTTATCATCTACTTATTTTATAACAGACCTTTCAAAATGGACAATAAATCAATATTACAAATTTATCAATCATCCAACAAATTTTGACGTCTCAACAACAGGACAAATCGGAGATACTATACGAGGGACGACAGGTCCGTTTATAGCCCTGTTAGCCGGCTTTCTAACGTTTATTGCATTTTGGGTTCAGTTCAAAGCTAATATTCAAGTACAACAGCAATTTAAGATACAACAATTTGAATCACAATATTTTGAAATGATTAGACTGCATAAAGAAAATATTAGTGAAATGAGAATTACTGGATATAGCTATTTAATGTCAACTACTCATAATTCTTGTGATACTTTAAATGAAACTATAACAAAAACACAAATTGAAAGGGTAGTTGAAGGAAGAAAGACATTTGTTTCAATGGTTAAAGAGCTCAACGCATGTTTATCTTTTTGTAAAGATATTGGAGATTCTTTGCAAGTTCCAGATGATATTATTTTAAAAATCGGATATAGATTTTTCTTTTTTGGTTCATTTTCACAATTAATTAAAGAAGATGAATATAAAATATTTATAAAGGAATGTAGAGCTCAGCTAAAAAATGTGAGAAAGGAACACAAGGAAACTTTTGGTGGAAAGAAAGATTTTGATTTAAACTCGGGGAAAATTGATCTTCATATTAAGTATGCACCATTTACAGGCCATGAATCTAGATTAGTACATTATTACAGACATTTATTCAGTACTGTAAAATTTGTAGTGAAAAACGAGAAAGAAAAGCTATTTGATTATGATCAATCACGGGAATACCTAAAAATTCTTAGAGCGCAAATGTCTAATGATGAACAAATTTTATTATATCACAATTACATTTCAGGTATTGGTGAAGATTGGGAAAGTGAAGAAAATCTATTTTTATCCAAGTATCGAATGTTACATAATTTGCCAATTGATAGAGTAAAACATGTTGAAAAACCAAGGAAACATTTTGCAAAAAAAATTATATCGATTGCTAAAAAATCTAATAGCAAATCTGATCCTATGTTTGAATGGGCGGATTATTAATGCTTAAATTTGAGCCACTTCTGTAAGACTCCATTATGTTATCAAATATAATAATTTAGCAGATTTTGCATTTTTAATTTTACAACCTAAGTTATATAGATATAATAGATTCATTATAGTACCCCATATACACTTAATGCATTTTGTAACAATTCGCATCAAGTTGTTAGTAAACAACCAATAACCCATGCAAAATACGACACCAAATACCAACAGAAAGCAAGCAATCTACATTCATGGTAAAGAAAGAACTGATGAGATAGAATCTCATTCCTTTGAGGGTAATAATTGCGTCGCAATATACGAAAGTAGTGGTAAAGCCTATTCTTATTTTCAAAGTAGATTAAAATTCAATAAGATTAAATATATCCAATTATTAATTTTATAACTTAGGTTTAAAATACAATTTCTGATAAATTACTTTATGATTAATGCCATAGAAATTCAAAACCAATTTGAAAATTCTTATTTTACATTAGACGAAGAGTTAATACATCTTTTAAATAAAGATGACCAGACGGGGCAGCTCAATAATGTTATTATTGGACTAAATAAAGAATGCTTTGGTCTTCGTCTTTTTGAGGATAAAGAAGAACCTATATTAATTGAGATTTATTACGTAAACAATAATAGGAAACTTAAGGGAAATTTAATAAGAATAGAGTTAAATAACCTTAATTACCAATTTTTATTGTTACGATTTTGTGCATTATTAGCAATACATTATTCTGAAATAAATGAAATCCACGCATTTAACACTTTTCAAAAACAGCTTCGAACTATTTTGGAAAAAGATGGCTATTTTACAATTACGAACGTGGATATTAAAGAGCTTAGAAAATTTGGTCCAAATGGAGCATTAATCAACTTACATCATAAAGCTATTAAACAGATTGATGTAATACCTATTGTTGATTTTTATAGAGAAATTTTCAAGGATAGCTATAAAAAAGTTTCTGAAAACCACAATAATTACGTGTATCTTATGATTAATACGGAAACTTCATTAATAAAGATCGGATACAGCAAAAATCCATTATTTAGAGAAAAAACATTACAATCACAGGAACCTCAAGTTTATTTAATTGCTTGCTGGAATGCAAATAAAAGTGTTGAAACCGAACTCCACAGAAAATTTAAAAAAAATAGAATTCGTGGTGAATATTTTAAACTAAATTTCAATGAGTTAAAAGATTTAAAAAATTTTATGTCGGAATATTGTTTATAAATGATAATTCAATATTTTCACTTCATGTCCTTATATTTGTAACAATTAAGAACCATGCAAAATTCTACATCACAAACCTTTAGAAAAGAAGCAGTCTATATCGATGGTAAAGACAGAACTGATGAGATTGACTCTTATTCTTTTGAGGGTAATAAGTGTGTTGTGGAATATAAAAGCAGTGAGAAAACGTATTCTTATACTCAAAATAGAATTAAAATCGTAAGATCAGCTATTCAAAGTGAGAGAGCAGGAAATATTTTTTCTTATCTAAAGGCGATTGCAGAAAGTGTTGGATTGAAGACCGAGAAAGGCAATAACATTCTTGCCAATAGCTATGGGAGTATTAGTTTTATTCCTGACACTTCTATTCTTTACAATTTCCTTAATGGAAAAGAACCTGATAAGAATTACCACGCCTCTCCTATTGGACTCTTCCCCTTTGGTTTTAATTTAAGTCAGAGAACAGGAGTTGACAATGCATTTTCAAATCCTTTAAGTGTCATTGAAGGTCCTCCAGGAACAGGAAAGACCCAGACAATTCTTAATATTATTGCCAATGCTGTAATGAATAATCAGAGTGTAGCTGTTGTTTCAAGCAATAATTCTGCTACAAAAAATGTTTTTGAAAAGCTAGAAAGCAATGGAGTTTCTTTTATAGCGGCATTGTTGGGAAACAGCCAGAATAAAAAAGAATTTATCGATACTCAGAATGAAATCCCGGATCTTTCAGATTTTAGATTAGAGGAGGAACAGAAACAATCTCTTATGCAATCTACCACTCTTCTTTTTACTGAACTTGCTGAAAAATTGGAATTAAAGAATGAATTAGCTTTACTCAAGTTGGAAACCGATAAGATCCAAACAGAACATCAGCATTTTACAGATGATGTCGCGTTGGCAACGGAAATCCGTTTTAAAAAGAATGTGAGTTCAGATCAACTGCTTTCTTTATGGATTACATTGGAAGACTATGAGAAAAGTGGGAAAAGGTTTTACTGGTGGCGAAAACTGATATTCCCTTTTCTGTATGGGGTAAGAGATAAGATTTTTTATACCTTATCGTATGAAGAGATGATCAGGATTGTTCAGTCAAAATACTATGGGGTAAAAATTTCAGAGCTTAGTCTCAGAAAGCATGAGTTGCACAATACGTTACAGCATTTTTCCTTCCATGATAAAATGAAAGAATATACGGAAGGATCGATGCAGCTGTTTAAAAACAAACTCTACCAAAAATATAAGGGAGAAGAACGTTCAGAATATACTGAATGGGATCTTCGTTTTAAATCAGAGGAATTTATTAAAGATTATCCTGTCATTATGAGTACCACCTACTCATTAAGAAAAAGCCTTGCTGAAAATGTAGTCTACGATTATGTCATTGTTGACGAATCTTCACAGGTGGATCTTGCAACGGGTGTACTCGCTTTATCCTGTGCAAAACAGGCCGTCATTGTAGGAGATTTAAAACAGCTTCCCAATGTAGTGGATTCGGAAACAGCAGAAAATACAGATCAGATTTTTAAGAACTATGATATTCCGGAACCTTATCAGTATTCCAGTCACAGCTTGCTTTCTTCCGTGGCAGAAGTATTTCCGAAGGTTCCTAAAACACTGTTAAAAGAACATTATCGCTGCCATCCTAAAATCATTGATTTTTGTAACCGTAAGTTTTATAACGATCAGTTGATCATTCTTTCGGAAGGACAGACGGAAAGAGAGCCTTTGCTAGTCTATAAAACAACTGAAGGCAACCATGCCCGTCAACGAGAGAATCAACGGCAGATTGATGTGATTATTCAGGAAATCATTCCACAACAAAAGCTGGAGGGTGTGAATCTGGGAATTGTAACGCCTTACCGTAATCAGACCTTAGCACTACAAAGAACATTTCAGGGAACAGATATCAAAGCTGATACGGTGGATAAATTTCAGGGAAGAGAAAATGATGTGATCATTCTCTCTACAGTAGATAATGAAATCTCTGAATTCACCGACAATCCAAACCGTCTGAATGTAGCCATTTCCAGAGCCAAAGATCAGCTGATTCTATTGGTGAATGGAAATGAAAGTGATAATGAAACGAATATCTCCGATCTGATCCGTTATATTGATTACAATAATTTCACTACTATAAATAGTGAGGTACATTCTATTTTCGATTACCTATACAAAGGGTATGAAGAAAAAAGAAGAACGCTTTTATCGGATCAAAAAAAGAAATCTGTTTTCGACAGTGAGAATCTTATGTATGCGCTAATCAGGGAAGTTTTATCTGACGATCAATTTTCAAAATATGGCGTTATTCTGCATCATCCATTGAGAAATTTATTATTAGATTTTTCCAAATTAACTGCTGAAGAAGAACGATACGCCAGACATCACGCTACACACCTTGATTTTCTGATCTATAATAAGCTGGGGAAAAACCCTGCATTGGCTATTGAAGTTGATGGTTATGAGTATCATAAAACGGAAAGCAAGCAAGCTGGAAGAGATCGTATGAAGAATGAGATTTTAGAGAAGTATAGAATACCTTTGGTACGATTTTCCACTACAGGAAGTGGTGAGAAAGAGAGGTTGATTAGCAAACTAAATGAAATAGCGAAGAATAATTCCTGATGAGATTACGGTTTTCCGTAAACTTTTCTGTCTGTAGTAGTTTAGATTTGTGACTACAATCATCTTAAAAACTATATCATGGCTTGGTCATACAGAAAGAGAATCAAAATAATTCCCGGTGTACATTTGAATTTCAGCAAAAGAGGAATTTCTACGAGTATTGGGGTTAAAGGTATGAGTGTAAATTTGAGTTCGTCAGGCACGAGACTTAATACCAATTTTTCAGGTTTTTCAAATTCATACAGGCTTTCTGGTTCATCATCACCAAGGACTCCTTCGCAATCTTATCCTGATCCACAACCTTTTTACACTGAGTTATCAGATAACATTTTTAGTGCCGATATTCATGAGATCACATCTCAAAATATGGCAGGTATCAAAGAATCTATCTTAATGGCTCAACAGCAAAAAGCGGAATTGAAGACGGATCTGAAGAAAATAAAAAAAGCGTTAACCTTTACCAAGACCAAGAAAGTTGCAAGTTATATCTTTATATATGGGTTGGTAAACAAAAATATTGTACAACAGATAAATGAGGATATTAATGCACAAAAAGAAGCTCTTAAAGAAACCAAGATTGTAATTGATAACTCGGCTGTTAATATCGATATACAGTTCGATGATCCCTCTAAGAGAAAGTATGAACAATTACAGCATTCTTTTAAAAATCTAACCACAGCGCATAAAATATGGGATATTACCGGAGCACATTTTCAGGATCGTGTGGCTGCCCGGTCTAGCGCCAGCACGTTGGTCAACAGAAAAGATGCAAGAATTGGTTTTAAATCACTTCCCATCATCACATCAAACTATGAAGCCATATATTTTCAAAATGTAAACGGAGCGGATTTATATTTTTATCCAACATTTATACTGATGTATAAAAATGATCACAACTTTGCAATTATTGGGTTTGATGAACTTAATGTTACATTTTCTTCTGTAAGTTTTACCGAAACCAGCAGTGTTCCTCGTGATTCAAAAGTTATTAGAAAAACATGGGCGAAAGTCAATAAAAACGGAACTCCTGACAAAAGATTCAAGAGCAATTATCAGATACCTGTTGTTCAATACGCAAGGCTGAGGTTTTCTTCCAGTAATGGTGTTAATGAGGAATATCAAATAAGTAATTTTGAATTCGCCCAAGAGTTTGCAAATTCATTTAAAGAGTATAAAAGTTTGTGTAAGGAATTAACTTAAAGTTGATCTCAGAAAATAATACGTTTAGAAAACAATCTTTAAGTGTCTAGCAAAATTTAAAAATCAAATTTACTTTATCATCTAAAGTTAAATAAGCATCAAATTTTTTACCGTTTTTGCTTTTCATGTTTTTGATTAAGGATGTTTTGTTATGAGTTAATAGTAAAGTAAGATCTTTAATACTGAGTTGTACTCCGCATATAATTCTGAAGAGAATCCAACTGCATTGTTCATCTGGGCATTTATGATTTTGTCTTTGATAATAAGAGTATGTTGTTGGCATTTGGGGCATTTTAATTGTAGGATATTTTCTTGGGGAATATGGAGTGATAAAAGTTCGCTGGTAATTTCTGCTGTGTAGGCTTGGATGTCGTTCATGAATTGGGTTTTATTGAGTTCACCTTTTTCAATTCTATCCATTGCTATTTCCCATTCTGCGGTCATTTGGACATTGCCTATTTTTTTGTCTTTGACAAGGTTGTAAACCTTTAAACCTTTATCTGTAGGATGCAGCGTTTTGCTTTTCCTGATGATATAGTTTCTGCTGAGCAGGGTTTCGATAATGGAGGCTCTGGTAGCTGGAGTTCCGATGCCGATATTGGAGAGTGCTATCTGTTCTTCTTTGTTTTCAATAGATCTACCAGCATTTTCCATCGCTGATAAAAGGTCAGCTTCTGTGAAAAGTTTGGGAGGCTGGGTTGTTTTTTCAAGTAAGTCGGTTTTTGAGATCTTCAATTCATCTCCTATTTTGAATTCCGGAAGTTCAGTAAGGACTTCATTTTTATTATTGGAATTTTCATTGTCAGACAGAATTCCTTTGATGGCTCTCCAGCCTTTGTTGAGTATTTTTGATCCCTTGATCTGGAATTCATAATGATGTACTTTTATCATGATATGGCTGACTTGTTTGGTGCAGGCATGGGATAGGGATTCCAATAAGCGGTAAGCAATCATATCATAGATGGTTTTTTCCATAGCGCTAAGTGCGGAAGGTGTTTTGGTTGTTATGAGTAATCCGTGATGGTCGGTAACTTTTACATCATTGACGATCCGCTTGTTGAAGTTTCCGAATTTTAAAGTAGATATGGCTGGTTTGAAATGATCGGTTGCATTGAGGATTCTGACCAGCTCAGGAATTTCAGGCCATAAGTCTTCAGGAATATACTTGCTGCCGGTTCTGGGATAGGTAATGAATTTCTTTTCATATAAGCTTTGGGCAATCTGTAAAACCTCATCGGCAGAAAGGCCAAGCTTTCTGTTGGCTTCTTTCTGTAATTCCGTGAGGTCAAAAAGTAAAGGAGACTGTTCCTGCACTGTTGTAATGGATATATCTTCTACAACAGCTTTTCCCTCCCGCTCTATAGATTTTTGGATTTGTTCTGCCTGCTTTTTTTCTTCCCATTGTAATAGTGAAAGGCTGGTGAAATCTGTATATTCTTTTCTATGGCTCAGCTGAATTTGAAAGTACTTTTGCTTGGTGAAGTTTTGATGCTGAAGAAATCGTTGACAGATTAAAGCAAGGGTCGGTGTCTGCACTCTGCCTAATGAATAAACATCTTGGTTTCCTGCGATGGTTAATGCCTGAGTGGCATTGATTCCTACCAGCCAGTCCGCTTCGCTTCTGGCTTTAGCAGCTTGATATAAACCGTCAAAGGTATCGCCTGGTCGAAGATTCTTAAAACCTTCCTGTATTGCCTTTTCGGTAAGGGAACTGATCCATAGTCTTTCGAAAGGTTTGTTGCATTCTATGTAATGATAGATATAGCGGAAGATCAGCTCTCCTTCCCTTCCTGCATCTGTGGCTACAATAATACTGCTGCATTGACTGATGACTTGTTTTATGGTGTTGAGTTGTTTTAAAGCCGAAGGATCAGGCTCATAGCCTTTTGTTTTCTTAAGTTTTTTGGGAGTGAGAATAAAAGGGTTCGGAAAGATAGGCAAAGAGGCTTTGTTAAAGCCTCTTATACCATAATCCTCCGGCATTCCTAATGCGATCAGATGTCCTAATGCCCAGGTGACACAATAGCCGTTACCGGATAAATAACCATCTTTCTTTTCATGGGCTCCCAACAATTGTGCGATTTCTCTTGCTACACTCGGTTTTTCTGCGATGATTGCTTTCATATTATGGATTTAGATGATTATTATAGTTTTTGTCTTCTTGGTTTTCTAACCTTTTTTTGCTGATCTTCCTGCTGTTTATTAACAGGCTGCTGCTGTTTTGATTCTAAAGGCTCCTTTACATTTTTAGTAGCTTCATTGGTCTTACCCTGGGTGTTAACCGCAGTTTGGGTTTTATGATCTTCTGTAGGTTTTGCCTCCTCTTTAAGTTTATTAGGATGAGTGAATGAAAAGTCGGTTTTGGAAGTTTCTTTGTTGAAGGTAATATAACCTTGATAGGCTTTGCCCTTAGCATCGGTAAGGTCGTCAACATAACGGTTTGCCCGGCTTTGAACTTTTCATACTGTGAATCGTCCAGTTCTTTTCCTCGGAATACTTTGGGTGCTTCCTGATCCGTAGGTTGAGTTTGCTGTTGGTTATGATTGTGCTGTTGACTTTGTTGTTGATTCTGATTATTGTTGAACAAAAATTCCACATACCGCTTATCCGCATTGAACTGTACGGTGGCATTGAAAAGTTCACCTTTTTTAGAGGTCATGCCTTCAAGATATAATGAACCTCCTTCCAGTAGTGTTTGTTTCTGATGTTCATCAAGCCTAATTCCTTTGATTTCATCAGGAATTTTCATGTATTCTGCCCGATAGGCAACCAATTCATTGGTTAAACGGTCACGGCTGATCACTGATGGAATGATTTCATCTGTTTTAGGATTGACCAAATCTACTACCCTGCCCATATTCCCGGTTTCTCTAAGGTTTCTTTTGTCTTCATCACTGAATTGATGACCTAAGAATTTATTATTGAGACTGGGCTCTTTTCGGATTCCATGCAGATGAACGGCAACCTGTCCTGTATCTCCTGTTTGAAGAGATAACCGGACATCCATCTTACTAACCGCCGTTCCCAGATTAATAGTAATCGGAATTAGTGTGTTGGTTTTAAAACCTCTGAGTAATGAATCCATCGCATTCATTTTTTCAAGCTTCTCCTGATTAAGTCCGAATTTTTCCATCGTTTTCCAGTCGATCTGTTCAGGCTGAAAACGGTACTCCTGATTGTCTGTGTTGTTGTCCATTGTATTTTGATTTTTTGGATTGTTATTGTGTTGAGGTAAAACTTCGTAGCCTTTCAGCTTTTCTTTTTCTTCAGGAGATGCCTGATCAACATATTTTTGAAGATCGTTAGCGGTATTAACAGCATCGTATTCCGAAACTTTGAAAAAGTTGAAATGCGTGGGATTTTTAAGTTGCCGATAAAAATTAGAAAAGAAGTTGGAGAATAGATCGCCGTGCTTATCAACTCTGATCAGCGGCTCATTATCCTTTTTTTCTTGTGGAGGAACCTTTTGCAGGTTCCCATCTTGATCAATTCCTTTGACCATTTCAACCTGATTGGTGTGAATGTTCAGTACAAGGAGTGTGTCTGTTGCCGGTTTGAGTTCATTGGGTTCCTGAGGGTTTATCAATTCCTTTCCATTGTATTTCATTTAATGGAACCAAGGTATAGGTCAATTAAGAAAATCCTAAAGATTGGAATGGTGATGAATGGTTTGGCTGTGGATGTCTTGTTACGATCAAGAGTTTAAACATTCTCTGATCAATTGATGGACATCCGAAAGTTTATAGTATAACTTTCCGCTGATAGTATAGTAAGACAGCTTTTTATCAGTCCGGTATCGCTGTAATGATCGGGAACTTATTTTTAAAAGCTGTAAAACATCCTGGTTATCCAGAAGCTGTTCGCCGTCTATTTCTATAAATCTGGACTGATTCTTAAGCATCTGTTCTTTTAGAATATCAAATCTTTCCATGATTCTCTCCATCCAGGTTATAAACTCTGTTCTCTCGATATTCATAATGGTGATTTTTATGATTGTTGGTGATGTAAAATTGGACAACAGAAATCATATAAAATCACTACTTTTTCGTAGTAACGAAATTTTTTCATAATTTTTAGCAAAGTTTGAGTTTACATTTTGATATATTTTCACTCACCCTTCCTTAGATCCGTTAAGTATTAATTTCTTGTATAAATAGTTCAGATATTGAAAATTGGTTGTTCTGCAAGTTCTTATATTGGATAGTAACTTAAAAGCAATAATTAAAAAGTGGTTATACATCTGACACACAAAAATTAGCCGATTTTTATAATATTTAAACTTGGAATGATTGTAAAAAAAGGAGTGGTAAAGAAAGAACCTTAATCAAAAGATTATACGTAATTTTAAGCCAATACTTATGGGTAAAATTAACATGATCTTCCTTTTTTTCTGGCATTAAAGTTTTATCAATTGGTATTATAAAACGATCCAATGAAAACTTCTAAAATTAAATATGCATACAGGAATCTTATACAACGATATCGAATTGGGATATTCTCCAATTAGTTCTTATCATCTAGGGTTATTAACACGGAACAAAAATTTCTATAAGAATGTTATAGATAGTCATTTATATATTATTGCACAAAGAAAAGAAATCACTTTTCATAAATTATCTTACTCAAAGAAAAGTATAAAATTTGAAATCCATCAAGAACATAATAATAAGATTATCAACTGTGAGCTTCCGTTAGACCAAGATGGTTTTAGACTAGATTTAAAAAAAGATATACAGTTTCGAATACATGACAGAAGAAACACTTTAGAAAAAAAAATAGAATATCCTTTTGATGGAATGCAGGCATTTTCTATCCTAAGGACGAATCCTTTAACCCAAAACAGTGAATTAGTAGTTTGGGTTTCACCTGATAAACTTTTTTATCATCATTGGAAAGGGGATCTTATCGCTAAATTTTCCGATGACTATCTTGATATGTTGAATTTCAAAATACATTATGTAGGCAAATCCACTGAACAAAATATTTGCAAAAGATTGTCAAATCATTCAACTTTTCAGGAAATATTAATCAATGAAACTCCTCTTAGTTATGGTAATATTCCATCAAATGAGATTATGGTTCTTCTTATGAGGATATGTGATAATAATAGTATTGTTAGCTGGGGTAAAGAAGCCACGCCGGAAGAAATGGCTGACTTTATCCTAAATTATCAACTTCCTAGTGATAAAACGGTTTCATTAGATGCTGAAAAAGCTTTAATAAAACATCTACAACCTCAGTACAATAAGATTCTTTATCACTCCTTTCCTCAAAACAATGATCTTGTTAATATGGATTATCATTCTGTAATCTTATATGCTTTCCGTGATCCCATTTCTTTATTGTACAATCAAGGAGTTATGAAAGGTGGAAAATTTGGAGAAGAGCGAGACTATATTGCTGTAGAACGATGAACTAAAAATTAAATCCTACTTTTATAAATAAAAAAAATACTAATCAACCAATACACTACTTCTGTAGTGGTTCAAAATTTAATTAAAATATGAAATTTCAAATCCCACCCGTTGAAAATGCTACAGACTTTGAAGATTTGATATGTGATTTATTCAATGTACAAAACAATACAGATACTTTTAAAAAATTTGGTAAACAAGGTCATAATCAAAAAGGTATTGATATTTTTTCTGTTGAACATGATATTGCTATCCAATGTAAAAAGAAAGACTTGTCAAGAAAACATTCTCTTTTGAAAAAGGAACTATTTGATGATATCGAAAAGGATGTAAAAAAAATAATGATCAGTGATCTCAAGATCAAATTTAATAAGCTTTTCATTGTGACTACTTTCGAAAATCATCCTGATTTTGATGAATTATGTGAAGATATAAAGCAAGAGTACAACTGTCATTTCGAAATCATATTTTGGGGCTGGAACACCATTCAGGATTTTATATTAAAGCATGAGACCATACTGCATCAATATTATCCTAAGTTTATAATCAAAATCGACCATGAGGAGCAGGATTTTTTACGAAATCAGGATCTTAAGAAACAAATAAAAAATGATTTCAAAGATTGGCTAAGCTATTCCATGGATAAAAGGAAAAGAAAACCAAAAATGTTAATCAGAAAGTTCAATGATAAAGGATATCCTTCATCTAATAATCCTAATGAGTTTGGAAATTACGATTGGTATAATGCAGGCATATACCAAGAATATCATAAAGGATTAGAATTTATTGATCAAATACTTGAGATTGTTAGCCTTCCCAACGGTAAATGGAGATTTGCAGAACAGGGTGAAATATTGGATGATAAATATAAAGTCTATAAATCGGAAGAATTAATTATTCTGATATTGTCAGCTATGATATTGACGGTAATAACATTGATCGGCAGCCACATATTTTTTGTAAATTTTTATATGAGGGCACTCCTTATGAAGAAATATACTATGTTGATGTTGATAAAATTTATAACAGATTTGAAGAACAGGATCAGGAAAAGGGAAATTGAGTTAACATTAACTTAACTTGCTTATAAGCCTATAAATTCACATCTTTACATTCATCATTAATTATCCTGCTTTTATCAGACGAAAAGTCAGATTAATGCGTTCTTTCATTCGTATATTTGATTTCGCAATGCGATGCTCCCAGTTTTCTTGAAGATCTCCTTTCATAATGAGTAGTGATGCGTGAGGCAGTGGCAGACTATATTTACTCTGATGATGGTCTTTCTTTCTGAAATCAAAGTTTCTGGTTTGTCCAAGGCTGATGGATGCAATGACAGGTCGTTTTCCATATCGGCTTTCCTTATCCCGATGCCAGGCAACGGAGTCATTATGATCACGGTATAGATTTAACAGAACCCCATTGAATTGGCAGCCAAATTCCTTTTCAATTCTTTGTTTTAATGAAAACAATTCAGGAGTCCATGGATTGGTTGGCTTTTTATCTGCTTCAGAATCATTATATTTTGAATCCCCATACCAAGCGGTCAATCTTGGAGTAAGCACCATCTTATCATACATTTTTTGAGTACGCTGTTCCCAGGGAGCAGTTTCCAACAATTTGTTTTTAAGCAGATCGGCTTCTTCCCTACTCAGAAAACTCTCTCTGTATTCCAAAAGGTCTTTTGGAAACTCATACAACTCTTCTGCATCAAATAAACTAAGCTGACTCATTGTAATTTTTCTTTAAATCATTTAACTTTGTCTTATTCCGTTTCTACGGAATAATTTTTTTTCATCATTTGTGTTTTTACTTCCCTTCGGGGAAGTTTTTTAATTATGCCATGTACTCAAAATAAATTCAATTCTTATCTCCCATTTTTTCTTTGATCTGTCTGATATCAGTTTTAATTTCTGTGATAAAATTTTGAATATGGTGTTCTGCAAATTCATCAGGCTCATATTCTTTGGTATTAATACTACAGGCAAATTCCCAGATCTCTTTAATTTCAGGCAATGGAATTTTATAAGGCTCATAAAATTGATTGTCAGCCTTCACCCATATACCATCTGCTTCATGAAACTGAAACCTTTTGTAACTGATACCATCATTGGTGGTAATGAAAACATACGTTCTGTCCGTTTTCAAATCCGAAAGATTTTCTACATATTTTCCTACGATATAGGTTCCGTTCTTATAGGGGGGCATTGAATCTCCATCAGCTGGAAATGCCCTGAACTTACCACCTTTTAAAAAAGGTAATGATATGGTCTCCAGACTTTCTATGTATTCCGGATCTCCATAGCCATTCAAGTAGCCCATAGAAGCTTTTTGGGGGATAATCTCAATCTGATTGTTTCCATCTAGATCAACCTTTATAGGCAGAACAATCCTATTCTCAGGAAGCTCCATGAGTTCCTCGATAGAAAATTTTCTGACATCTACAGTCAACAATAAGTCGATGCTTATGTTATAGAATTTTGAAATTCTAAGCAATATTTCAATAGGAGGTTCTGTTCTGCCATATTCATAGGCGACATATCTGGATCGGGTAAGAATTAATAGATCTGCCAGTTCTTGCTGAGTCATATTTTTCTTTCCTCTCAAAAACACGATGTTATCAGAGAATTTTGACATTGTTACAATTTTAGACAACAAAAATACAAAATTTGTTTCAAAACGTGACTAATTTTGTCACATGGAAAGAGCAATTGTACATATGGATTTGGATACGTTCTTTGTTTCCTGTGAAAGGCTGAAAAACTCCGAATTGGAGAAAAAGCCTGTGATCATCGGAGGTGGAGACCGTGGTGTAGTGGCGTCCTGCTCTTATGAAACCCGTTTTTTCGGAGTCAGAAGCGCCATGCCGATTAAAATGGCTTTACGGTTGTGTCCCGAAGCTAAAGTAATTAAGGGAGATATGGAAATGTATTCCAACATGTCCCATATGGTAACGGAAATTATCCAGGAAAAAGTTCCTGTTGTGGAAAAGGCAAGTATCGATGAATTTTATTTGGATCTTTCTGGAATGGATCAGTTTTTCGGATGCTATAAGTGGACATATGAAATCGCAGAAAGTGTACAGAAAAATACAGGTTTACCAATAAGTTTTGCGTTGTCTGCCAATAAAACCGTATCCAAAATCGGAACCGGGGAATCAAAACCAACCGGAAGGTTTGAAGTCAAACAGCGTGACATTCAATCGTTCTTGAACCCACTTTCGGTAAAGAAGATTCCTATGGTTGGCGATGTTACCTTTCAGCTGCTGTCAAGATTGGGGATCAGAACGATACAAACGCTTTCAGAAATGCCTGTTGACGTTCTTCAACAGCTGATTGGTAAAAATGGAAATGAACTCTGGAAAAAAGCAAACGGAATTGACGAAAATCCTGTGGTTCCTTATTCGGAAAGAAAATCTATTTCTACAGAAGATACTTTTGCCCAGGATAGCATCGATATTCAAGGTATTCAAAGTATACTCTCAGGAATGGTTGAAAAGCTCTGTTATCAGCTCAGGGCAGAGAAATGGCTGGTGTCAGTAGTGGTGGTAAAACTCCGCTACGCCAATTTTGATACGGAAACCAAACAATGCAGGATACCCTATACTTCAGCTGATCATACCCTGCTCAGGTATGTTTTGGACCTATTCAAAAAAGTATATACCAGACGTATGAGAATAAGACTGGTCGGAGTAAAGTTTACCGGACTGGTTCACGGATGCCATCAGATGGATCTCTTTGAAGATACGGAAGAACTGATCTCCTTGTACCAAACGATGGATAAAATCAAGAACAGGTTTGGAACTTCAAGTGTAGGAAGAGCCTCAGGTTTATTAAAATAAGTACAAGATGTTTCTGAATTGTCATTCTTATCATAGCCTTCGGTATGGAACCATTTCTATTAAAGAACTGGTTGAGCAGGCTGTACATTTTAATATTAAAACCCTGGCTCTTACGGATATCAATACCATTACCGGGATCTATGATTTCTACAAACTTTGTCAGGATCATAATATCAAACCGATCGTCGGAGTGGAAATACGGGTTCAGGATGAACTGTATTATATCTGCCTAGCCAAAAATCAAAAAAGCATTGCAGAAGTCAACAGGCTTTTAACCGCATATAACTGTGAAGACATTGAAATTCCTAAAGCAAATTCTGATTTTACAGATACTTTTGTTATTTATCCACTGGAGAATATTCCTGAAAGATTATTGGATCATGAATTTATAGGGATCAGACAGAATCAGTTAAATCTTTTGATTAAACCGGAATTAAAACAGTTCATTCATAAAATGGTTATTCTTCATCCGGTTACCTTTACGACCCCTGGAGAATATGAGCTTCATAAAATAGTAAGGGCTATTGATCACAATACATTGATCAGTAAGCTTACAGAAGCTGATTACTGTAAAGACAACGAAATGTTTACTGATAAAAAAGAGCTTCTCGCTCAATTTTACCATGAGCCACAGATTATTGAAAACACAAAGTATATTGTCAATAGCTGTCATTTTGATTTTGATTTTTCAACACCTAAAAACAAAAAGCATTTCACAGACAGCAAAGAAAATGATTCTAAGCTTTTAAAAAAGTTAGCATATCAGGGACTTTCTAAGAGATATTCCGAGGATAATCTACAGGCGAAAGCAAGAGTGGATAAAGAATTGGGGGTTATTGACCAGCTTAATTTCTGTGCTTATTTTCTCATCACCTGGGATATTATCCAATACAGCAACCGAATGGGGTTTATGCATGTAGGAAGAGGCAGTGGTGCCAATTCAATAGTCAGTTACTGCATCGGAATTACTGACATATGTCCTCTGGAGCTGGATCTGTATTTTGAACGGTTTCTAAACCTCAACCGCAAAACGCCTCCGGATTTTGACATAGACTGGAGTTGGCAGACCAGGGATATTATCCTTGAATATATTTTTGATAAATATGGTAAGAACCATGTTGCCTTCTGTGGAACCAATGTTGAATTTAAATACCGTTCTATTTTCCGGGAAGTAGGAAAAGTATTTGGTCTTCCGAAAGAGGAACTCGATACACTGGCAACAAAACCCATCCAAGAACATGATATTAATTCGGTATCCAGACAGGTTCATTACTACGGAAAGCTTTTAGAAAAGTTTCCTAACCAGAGAAGTATGCACTCCTGTGGAATTCTGATATCAGAAGAACCTATCACCAATTATTCAGCACTCGAAATGCCTCCTAAAGGTTTTCCGATCGTACAGTTCGATATGTACACTGCTGAAGAGATTGGCCTTGAAAAATTTGACATTCTCTCACAAAGAGGGTTAGGAACTATAGATGACACTGTAAAGCTGATTAAGGAAAAAAGAGGAATTGATATTGATATCCGGGACACTTCTCTGTCAAAAGACGAAGCCCGATGCAATGAATTCTTAAGTTCCGGAAAAACCATCGGCTGTTTTTATATTGAATCTCCTGCCATGAGGGGATTACTACGAAGATTGAAATGTGACAACTATAAAGTACTGGTAGCTGCCTCATCCATTATTAGACCCGGCGTAGCTCAAAGCGGAATGATGCGGGAATATATTTTCAGGCATAACCATCCTACAAAATTTGAGTATTTCCATGAGGTTTTTGAAAAGGAATTAGGAGAAACCTATGGTATTATGGTATATCAGGAAGATGTTATTAAAATTGCCCTGCATTTCGGAGGCTTATCCGCTCCTGATGGTGATGTGCTGAGAAGAGCAATGAGCGGTAAAGGCCGTTCTTTATCAGCTTTACAGAAAGTAAAAGATAACTTCTTTGAATCCTGTAAAAGATTAGGACACCCTGAACAGTTATCCATGGAAGTATACCGGCAGATCGAATCATTTGCGGGATACTCATTCTGTAAAGCACATTCTGCTTCTTATGCTGTGGAAAGTTATCAGAGTTTATTTCTCAAGGTCTACTATCCTATCGAATTCATGGTTTCTGCCATTAATAACGGTGGAGGGTTTTACAGAACTGAGGTATATATTCATGAAGCCAGAATGTCGGGAGCTGCCATCAATAATCCTTGTGTCAATTTAAGTAAATATCAGACAACGGTTTATGGTTCGGATGTTTATTTGGGATTGATGCATATTGAAAGACTGGAAACGAGATTAGCACAGCTGATTCCTGAAGAAAGAGCTCAAAATGGAAATTATACTTCCTTGGAAGATTTTATTAAGAGAATTCCTATTGGTATTGAAACATTGCAAATTTTAATCTTTATCGGCGCATTCCGCTTTACTGGAAAACAAAAACATGAACTGCTGATTGAATCAAGATTTCTTCTGGGAACTCATAAGACTTCCTTTAGGCACCTGACTTTATTGGAAGAGCCTCAGAAAGATTATCAGCTTCCTTCTATAGAAAGAAACCCATTTGAGGATGCTTTGATGAAATAGAGATATTAGGTTTTCCTGTTTCTTTCAGTCCTTTTGATTTGCTACAAACCCGATACAGAGGCAGTGTAATGGCCAAAGATCTTATACGGTTTCACAAAAAACAAATTAAAATGCTCGCTTATCTCATTTCAAGAAAGCATGTTCCCACCAAAAAAGGGACGATGTATTTCGGAACCTGGATTGATGCGGAAGGAGAATATTTTGACACCGCACATTTTCCAAACTGCCTTGAAGAATATCCTTTTCAGGGTGGTGGCTGCTATCTCTTATTGGGAACAGTAGAGGTCGATTTCCATTTCCCTACCATTACCATTCATAAAATGGCGAAAATGCCTTTTATTCCAGATCCAAGATATTCTATGGATAAAGAAAAATCATTGGAAGCTCAGCGTAATCTGCATGAAGATATAAGTATGACCTGGCGGAAGCCTTATCCACAGGAACATGAAATAGGATTGCCAAGGCAAAAGATGTTTTGAAGAAATAATTATCAACTATTGTAATTTATGATTCAATTTTTTTCTTAAAACTAACCACTAAATATTCTCCATTTGAACAATACTTCTTACAACTCTCATCTTTGAATTTACCGGGCTGTTTCGAATACTCTTCAATATATTTAGTACTTTCTTCAGTATCAGCTGGAACAACAATAATATAATAGTTTTCCAGAACAGATTGATCCGCATTTTTTACAGCCTCATTTTTATATTGTATTGCCTCGTTATATTTCATATAAATTTATTTTTATACAGTAAATTACTGACAATCCTGACTAAAAATTATGACTTGAATCATTTCTAACATCCACTATAATAAATGCGTAAATTATTAGATTGAACATTGAGGTAATGCTTTTTTATCTTTCGCTATTTACAATAAAGCATGATTTCTTATATTTCCTTAAGTTGATTTCTGTAAAATTTAAAGATATGATTATTAATACTCCTAACTTTTTTTATTGGCAAAACCTTTTTTTAATCCTATTACGGCAAAGCCGGCCACAATTCCAACTAATATAGCTACTTTAACGCTTTTGGAAGTATTTAAAGGAGGTGTACCGTATATTTTGTGTGGGTCTTGAGAAGGCTCAAGTATATTCCCGGATACTTCAGGACCATTCTTTATTTTCATCATTAAACGTACACCAGCTGATGCTGAATTGATTACTAATTTGGGAAAAAGCCTGTAAATTGATGTAATTGCATAAGATCTGAAATCAGGAAATAAATCTTTTTTCGGTTTCCTGGCTAATTCAACCATTTTTGCAGCAGTATCCCTTGGATCTGAAGCAATGGGAGGTATACTCATCTTGAACCCCGAATATTTTGCAGAATGAAGATTCCCGGTAGATTTTTGAAGTTGAGGGTACAAATTACAGATATGAATGGCTGCATAATTTGAAATCTCACCTTGAAGACCATCCATCATCCCTTTGATACCGTACTTCGTTGCTGAGTACACAGAGCTGTAAGGTGCTGGCATATATCCGCCTATAGAAACATTATTTATCAATATCCCTTCATTCTGTTTTTTGAAAATTTTAATGGCATTGTAAGCACCATGCATATAGCCAAATAGATTAGTTTTAATAACCTGTTCGTGAATCTCCATTGGAATCTCTTCAAATTTTCCACTCGCCATTACCCCTGCATTATTTATCCAAATATCAATCCTGCCAAATCGGGCCAAGGTCTCTTCTGCTACTCGTTCTATATCTGCAGCAACGGATGTATCGGCGGAAATTCCCAGTACCTCTACTCCCATTCCTTTGCAAAGCTCAACCACTTCATCTATACCTTTCTGTCCTCTGGCTACGATAACTATATTGCACCCTTCCAATGCAAAGCCTCTGCAGCAGCCCTGCCTACTCCACTGCTAGAACCTGTTATTACAACTGTTTTTCGTAATAAAGTCTGTTGAAATTGTTCTTCTTTTCTCATGTCTTTCTTTTTTAGATTCAGTAACAAATAGAACATGTATTATGCCAGAGGTACAATTTTAAAACATATTACATTCATCCAAATTTTTACATCTAAGAATAATAGTGATTTTAGCAAAGGCGGATATTTAGAATCAATCGGTTTATAAATTCTAAATTATGATTATCAATGTTTGTGTATCTCCGTTTTTATAAAAAGTACCACAAATCCACTTTTTAATGTAATTGGTCTTATTATTGGATACATTTTAGTACACCAATCACAAAAATATCCTTTTATGAAAAAACATATTGTCATCATAGGAGGAGGTTTTGCAGGTATTAATTTCATCAAAACTATTGCTAAATCTAATGATTTCATCATTACATTGGTTGACCGAAATAATTACCATTTCTTTCCTCCGTTAATTTATCAGGTAGCTACTGCATTTATTGAACCTTCACATATCAGCTATCCATTCAGAAAGTTATTCTCAGATTATACAAATGTTCAGTATCATATGGGAATTTTTATATCCATTAATACAGAACTTCAGATCATTGAGACCGATACCGGTTCAATAGCATATGATCATGCGATTTTTGCGCTGGGAACCGAAACTAATTTTTTTGGGCTAGATCATGTACAAGAGTGTGCATTGCCTATGAAAACTATTAATGAAGCCTTATATATTAAAAACCACTTACTGCTGAACCTTGAAAAAGCTTCAAGAAATCAAGATGAGAATAAAGCAGAAAGGTTACAGAATATTGTGATTGCAGGGGGTGGGCCTACCGGAGTTGAACTGGCAGGGATGATTGCAGAGATGGGTGCTTTTGTCGCAGAAAAGGAATATCCTGAAATTGAACTTAACCTCTCCCATCTTTATCTGATCGATGCGCTCCCATCGTTGTTGGCTCCTATGAGTGATGCTGCAAAAAAAACCGCATATGATAATTTAAAAAGACTCGGCGTTAATATTCTTCTGAACGTTTCAGTAAAAGATTACGTTGAGGGAAATGTTATCCTATCAGACGGAAGAAAAATAAAAACAGAAACACTCATCTGGACCTCCGGAGTAATCGGTCGTGAAGTATTGGGTATTCCCGAAACGAGTATAGGTAAAGGAAGAAGATTATTAGTTGATGAATACAACAGAGTTTTAGGGTTTAATAATGTCTGGGCATTAGGAGATATCTGTTTGCAGTTAACAGATAAAAATTATCCTAAAGGACATCCTCAGCTTGCTCAGGTTGCTATTCAACAAGCAAAATTAGCCGCTAAAAATTTTATAAAACTCCGTAATGAGAAACCTTTACAGTCTTTTGTGTATAAAGACAAAGGCAGCATGGCTATTATTTCAAAATACAAAGCCGTGGTTGATCTGCCTAAATTCTCTTATACAGGTTTTTTCGCATGGCTTACCTGGCTTTTTATACATATCATTCCCTTGACAGGCTTTAGAAACAGAGTAAGGCTTGCCTTGGAATGGTTCAGATTATTTATAACCAATAATCCTTCTATAAGAATGATTTTGCAACCTGGCAAAAATGGTCAGAATAATAAAAATTAACTTTTAAAATACATATTATGCTTAAGAAAATGTTAGCAGGTTTGGGCGGAGCCATCGCACTTAACCTACTCCACGAAATCGTAAGAAAAAATTTTGACAACGTACCCCATATCAATGAGGTGGGCGAAGAAGCGTTAAAAAAAGTAACCGATTCTACAGCACTTGAAATTTCTGATCCTGATAAATTGTATGCAGCAACTTTAGCTGGTGACATTGTGAGCAACGCTATTTACTATGGAACCACAGCAACAAATCATAATTTCGCAAGTGGAATTGCAGCCGGAATAGGAGCCATTGTTCTTCCTCAAAAAATGGGTTTGAATGATCATCCTGTAGCAGAGAATAATAAAAAGAAATTCATGACTGTCGGATACTATATTTTCGGTGCAATGGTTACCAAATTTATCTATGATAAAATTAAGTAAGACTCATTACCCCTGCTCGCGGGGGTAATTTTTATGCCATGTAAAATATAGGAATAAGACTTATAAATACTTCAGTATACAGCAAATGATTATTAACATTTTACTACTGTGTTTTTAAAAATAACACTTTTTATGTATGATAATAATTAATGAACTGCTGTTCAAATAATTAAATCCCAGATCTAATGGATTCACACATTGTCCGTTTACGAATTTTATAAAAACAAAGCCATAACATACCACAAAACAAATAGTATAGGCATATTTATTGTTCAATCATTCAAAAATATTCAGTATGGAAAATAATAAAACAATTTCAGCACTTAATGAATTACTTCATATTACCAATGACAGAATTAAAGGTTTTGAAAGCGTAGAAGGAAAAGTTTGGGAAAGCTATTCTGATCTAAAGGGTGAATATGATAAAATGATCTCTCAGTCAAAAATAATGAAGAATGAAATTATTAATCTCATTACTGAAAGAGGTGGAAATCCTGATGAGGAATCATCATCATTGGCTGGTAGTCTACACCGGACTTGGATCGATATTAAAAATTCCATACCGACAAGTAATAGTGATAAAGAAACCTTGGAGAATGTAGTTTTTGGTGAAAAACATGCCATTGAAGCATACGATAATGCATTAAAAAGCGGTGATCTTTGTAGCGAAAGTTCAAAGATAATTGCGGAACAGTTGAGACAGCTGCGCATTTCTTACCATCAGTTCAATAACATTGAACATTATAAAAAGAAAGATGAATAATCTGTTTCGTATCTAACAAGCTCTATTATAATTTTCACAGACTAATTTAAGAATCGGAAGTGATATCCAAGTAATAGCCTTTTGATTCTGTTTGTTTCACATTGGTAAGTAAAAATTATATACCTGATTTTTAACGGTAATACTATACATCATGAAAGCAATTAATAATTTTTGGGAAATACTTAAAGGTACATACAAGGACTGGAGTGCACGGGATCTGGGAACCGAGGCTGCCAGCTTAGCATATACCGCCATTTTTTCGATTCCTGGGCTCTTAATTATAGTGATATGGCTCACGGGTATATTCTTTGGTGAAGAAGCGGTACGGGGAGAAATCACTAAACTTATCGGGAGCATGATGGGGAAAGATGTTGGTAAGAGTCTTGAAGAAATGGTCGTAGCCGGCATGGTGGATAAAAAGAACATCGTTATGAAAATCATTGGAATCGTTACGCTTGTTTTTGGGGCCACTTCACTTTTCTTCCAATTTCAAAAATCCCTCAATAAACTGTGGGATATCGTGGCAACTCCTAAAAAGGCTTGGGAAAAATATCTTCTCGACCGTGCAAATTCTCTGGGGATGATTATTGTCATTGCATTTCTTATGCTCATTACCTTGCTGCTGAGTTCTTTCATCGGTCTTGCTAACGATTGGGTTATCCACCGTTTCGGGTTGGAAACCCTGGTTTTGGTGAATATTATTAATATTGTTGTAGGTTTTCTGGTTACACTATTTCTTCTCGCAGCTATGTTCAAAATTCTGCCGGATGTTGAGTTACAATGGAAATCCGTGTGGGTTGGAGCTGCAGTAACAGCTGCACTGTTTACACTTGGAAAGTATATCCTCACTTTTTATTTTGAAACGTTCAATCCCAGTTCGGCATTTGGTACGGCCGGGACTGTTATTTTACTGTTGTTGTGGATTAATTACACCTGTCAGATTATTTTCTTTGGTGCAGAATTCACTAAGGTCTACGCTAAAAAAATGGGGCATCAACTTAAACCTTCAAAACATGCAAAATGGAGCCCGCAAATAGTATCTAAAGAAGACTCGAAAAACATAGTAACTGCTGAAAAAACTCCTGATAAAACGGTGAAAGATTCGACGATTTAGTTTTGAAAACTTAAAATAAAAACCATGAATAGTTTTTACTTTTTTTTAAAGTTAACGTTTAGTGTTGTATGCCTGCCAGCATTGTGCCTTGCACAGCAAAAGCATCTGAACTATTCACTTTTTCATCCTGTACCAAAGGAGCATATGAGAGAAATGGAAACTGACCGTCCGGATGTTACCGAATCTCCCTACACAATCGATGCAGGCCATATTCAATATGAAACGGATGTAATAAGGCTGATAAAAGAAAAGTCAGACATGCTGAAAACAAGCACATTACTAATCAATCAGGCCAACTTAAAAATTGGAATTACCGGAAGCACAGCCATACAGGTTGGTTTTCAAACCTACGGCCGGCAAAAGGAAACAGACCTAATTTCAAATTATGTAGTAAAAACTGACGGAATAGGTGATATAACATTCAGGATTAAACAGAATGTAATAGGAAACGACCATGGTGACTTTGCTCTGGCAATCCTTCCCTACCTCAAATTGCCTACTTCAAAATATGATGAAGAGAGCTGCCTGGAAGGTGGACTCATTGTACCTATGTCCTATAAGTTACCTGGAAAATGGAAATTGGGTCTACAGGTGGAAGTGGATAGACTCAAGGATCTGGATCAACCGGAAATGCATACTGAATTCCTGCAAACATTGACAATTAGTCATCCATTATCAAAAGGAATAGACTGGATAGCTGAAACTTATTACACCTATAATTTTAAAGCCCATGAGCTTTCCAATTTTATTAATGCTGCAATTCAAATGGAAGTTGTCAAAGACTTTAAATTAGATATTGGAATTAATTATGGAATACAAGATACCGCAGCGAAACATTATTTCATTGGTGCTTCTTACCGTCATTAAATTCTATTATTTAAAGCGTTTATAATTCTTTGAAAATCGCAAAGTTTCCGTTATAATTCGACTCATTTATGACCATAATCATAGTATAATTATTATTAATTTTCCGCTGCTGTTGATGGATCTGATTGGTATACATTTGGTTCTCTGCCTGCTAACACAAACCACATTACTATCACAAAAAAATATATTATGGGAATTTTAGCATGGATCCTTTTTGGATTAATAGTAGGGGCAATTGCCAAGTTTTTAATGCCTGGAAACCAAGGCGGAGGATGGATTATAACCATTATTCTTGGAATAGTGGGCGCATTAGTAGGAGGTTTTATTGCAGGGGTACTCGGAATTGGGGATGATGGAAATCCCTGGGATCTGGGAACTATAGGAATCTCTGTTCTAGGAGCCATTCTTGTTCTGATCATTTATGGAGCCTTTACTAAAAAAAGATAATTATTTACACCTGGGTGTCGGTTCATTAAAAGTATGCCGGCACTTCTCTTTTACACCAATCACTAAAAAAATTATTATGAACAGAGACGGTAATAATAAAAGCTTATGGCAGTATAACATAGAGCAAGAAGCGTTACAGACTTATACAGCAAATGACTTTGACACCATCATTGTTGGTGCAGGAATAACAGGAGTGACTTTAGCAAAGGAACTTCAAAATAGAGGTCGTAATTGTCTTCTCATTGAAAAAGAAAATCCTGGATTTGGAACAACCGGTGGAACCACTGCACATATCAATAATTTTTTTGATTCATCTTACGACGAAATCATTAAAAATTTTGGGGAAAGCTCAGCGGTATTACTAGCCAATTCCGCAAAAGAAACAGTGCGGTATATCAAACATAATATTCTGCAATACCATATTTCTTGTGACTTTAACGAATGTAATTATTATCTTTTCAGTACTGATGGAAAGCAATCAAAAAAATTGGATGATATCTTGGAAGCCCATCATCAAGTAGGAATAGATACTCAACAGGTTTACAGCATTCCATTTACCCTGAAATTTGAAAAAGCTATTGAAATTAAAGGTCAGGCACAATTTCACCCGCTCAGATATATCAATAAGTTACTCAAAGAATACATTAAACAAGGAGGAGCAATTGTCACAGGAGCACAAGTTACAGATTTAAAAAATAAAGACGGAATCGTTACGGTTACAACCAACGATCAAACAATATTCACGGCAAAAAATTTAGTTTGGGCTACCCATATTCCCCCAGGAAACAACCGTTTCAGTGTTCTTTTGGCTCCTTATAGAAGCTATGCAGTTACCCTGAAGCTTGCCAACCCTGTAAAATCCATGGCGCAGACTGCCGATCTTTATGATCCATATCACTATGCCCGTTATCATAAATCAGACAATAATTACTTCCTAATTGTGGGAGGTTTCGACCATAAAACCGGTGATGAAAATGATACCGAAAAACATTTTGAAGATCTCATGGAATATGTAGATAACAATTTTAAGTATAAAGAAGTTACGGCAAAATGGTCATCTCAATATTATCAGTCTGCAGATGGCTTACCCTATATTGGAAAAATGCCGGGTGAAGACAATATTTATATTTCTACAGGTTTCACAGGTAATGGAATGACTTTCGGATCGATGAGCTCACTGATTATTCCCGATTTAATGGAGAATAAAATAACAGAGTTAGCCAAACTCCTGTCTCCGGCACGGATCAAGCCTATAGCTAGCGCAGGAAACATTCTCGATGAAGTGGTCAATGCTTCTATGCATTTTGTAAAAGATAAATTTTCGGCAGATAAAATTACTGAACTCAATGAGATAAGCAGTGGTGAGGGAAGAATAATCAAGCATGACGGCAATACGTATGCGGCCTATCGCGATGATAAAAATGAATTACATCTGCTAAGCCCCATATGTCCCCATACGGGCTGTAATGTGGCATGGAATCCTTCCGAAGTTTCCTGGGACTGTCCGTGCCACGGATCACGTTTTGATATTGAAGGCAAATTGCTCAACGGACCTGCAATGTCGGATTTAAAAAAAATTGATAATGAAATTCAATAGCTGACAATTACCTCAACGTTGGTGAACATTTATTTCAGCCGTAATCAAATAAAAAACAGCACATGAAAGATCATAATATATCAGATTTTAAAGGCGGCGAGGGACAGGTATTAGAGCCGGAAACTTACAGGGATTCCATTGGTACAATGGAACAATCCGGTAAAAGAAAGTGGGTATTTCCCAAAAAGCCTAAAGGCAGATATACCAATTACAGGAATTTAGTAGCCTATTGTTTACTGCTATTTTATTTTACACTCCCATTTATCACGATAAATGGTAACCCCTCATTACAATTTGATGTTTTTAACCGTCAGATTTTTATTGCCGGTCAGCCCTTTTACCCTCAAGATTTTTTCATACTCACTTTGGGCGCAATCGTATCATTAATATGCATTATTATATTTACAATTGCATTTGGGAGAATATTCTGTGGATGGATCTGTCCTCAGACGATCTTTCTGGAAAATGTTTTCAGAAAAATTGAATATGCTATCGAAGGTGATAGAAACAGACAGATGAAGCTTGACCGTCAGGAGTGGAATGCTGAAAAAATAGGGAAAAGAAGCTTGAAATGGTCTATCTTCATTTTACTTTCTTTGATTTTTACCCATTTTATGTTTATGTATATTATGGGATATAAGGAGGTTTTCAGGATTGTTCAGGAGGGGCCTTTTGAACATCCGACCAATTTCATAGTTATGATTCTCCTATCGGCTGCATTTTATTTTGTTTTTGCATGGTTTAGGGAACAGGTATGCACATTGGTTTGCCCTTACGGAAGATTACAGGCAGTACTGATAGATAAAGAAACGATCAATGTTTTTTATGATTTTAACAGAGGGGAGAACAGAGCAAAATGGAGAAAGGGTGAAGACAGGAGAGCTGCGGGAAAAGGCGACTGTATTGATTGTTATCAATGTGTTGTGGTCTGCCCCACAGGGATTGATATCAGAGATGGTCAGCAGCTTGAATGTGTCAACTGTACAGCTTGCATTGATGCGTGTGACGAAGTAATGGATAAGGTAGGATTACCAAGAGGACTAATACGATATGCTTCAGAAAAGGAAATAGAGACCGGTAAGCCTGTTAAATTTAATGCACGAATGAAAGGTTTTGTTATTCTTTTAGTTGCTTTACAATTTTTATTGGGATATCTTCTTTACAACCGTGCCGATATGGAAGCCAAATTTATTAAACCCGCAGGCAGTACATTTTTCGTGCGGGACGGAAAAATTACCAATACTTATAACTTTACTTTTCTAAATAAAACAAATGACAAAAAAGTAGTCAGTATTCGAATATTAGAACCAGCAAATGGTGAAATTACCTTCAGCGCTTCCAGTAAAATAATAGTCGAACGTGACAAAATTGTGAAAGGAACCATTAACATAAGCTTTCCCGAAAAACAGATAACACTGTCAAAACAAAATCTAAAACTTGGAGTTTATGATCAGGAAGGAAATCTCCTGGATACGTATGAAACCTATTTTGAAGGTCCATTTAAAATACAATTTTAAAATAAATTGATACGGATTGAACTTTCTAAGACCATATTCTTTAAAATTGAAGACTGTCTTGCAAAGCGCGTAAGTTAAAAGTCAGGCTTGGATCTTATATTTATTTCTTCTTTTTATAATGTTGATCTGTCGTTAGTTTCTCTACTGTTTAGGATAAGGGTCAGTTTCAACTGGCTTAGAAATTTTCGTAAAATCTCTTCCGTGTAATATAATTTTACAGAAAGAGGGCTAAGTTTATTTTTATAATTATTGAACTCTATTTTATCTGAAAAAACAACCTGTCTTTTATACAGAATCGAGTAATAGACATAAATTTCAAATACCGAATGTCTTTCCGGTGTACAGTATCCGGATGTAGCAATACACCAATCACTTTCAAACATTGTGGATGCATACAGTCCCAACTTGTCAGCAATAAGGCTGGATACACAATTAGAATTTTTGATCTCAGAAGCCTCGACCTTCAAAAGCTTCACTATTTTATCAGGAGTATGTACCGTGATACCGCCTTTATAAAATAATTTTGAATTAGTCATTTCCGAAAACGCAAGCTGCATCGCACCAGCGGTAACACTTTCTGCAATGGAAATGGTTTGATCACAACTCATAAATTCTTCATTGATTTGTTCCAAAAGGATCTTGTTAAATTCCATGATACTTTATAATATAGATTTACGAACTTAAAATTGATCTGTATTTCATTAATGTATTAACGAACTCAGGGTAGTGTTTATTCTTTAAATGAAGGCTACTTTATATTATTGAAAACAAGCCATACAGCTGATAGTGTATGGCTTGTTTAAATTTTATATGTTTAATCTTCCTGCTGGGCATCAAAATTAATGTTAGTCTCTGCAATCTCCGTAAGGTTATAATCTGTATCTTCTTCCTCCTGCAGTGTTTTTTCTAACAGCTCAGCAGCCTTATCATGTCCCATAGTAATAGCAAGTTGCGTTAGGCCTCCATAGCTTGCGATCTCGTAATGTTCTACCTTCTGCGCCGCGATTATCAGAGCTGCATCTCTTGTCATTGTACCTTCTTCCGTAGATTTAATTATTTCTTCACCTTCCTTAATCAATCCATCCATTGCTTCACATTTTTCTGCTCTGGACTCTCATTAATGAGTTTAAAAACTTTCTCCAAGCGGCTTATATGCTTTTTAGTCTGTAACTGATGATCCTCAAAAGCATCTTTAAGCTCTTCGGTTGTTGCTGCGTCATGCATAGTCTGTAACGCATCTACTAATTTATGCTCAGCGTAATAAATGTCTTTTAGTGCATCTACAAAAAATTTATGCAGCGGAGCATTTTTCATCTCACTTTCTTTTACTGTAGCATTCTCTACTGTCATTTTTTTGTCAGCAGTACCGGTTGTCGTGTTTTCTGTTGTTTTAGTTGCCATAAGATAATGGTATTTAAAAAGTTAAAAGGCTGCCCCTTTTTCACAGAGACAGCCTAAAAAGAATTATGAATTACGTCTGCCTCCGAATCCGGATCTGCCGGATCCTGAAGATCTTCCACCACCATGAGAAGCCTGACCTCCCATTCTGGCTATTCTTGTACGTTCAGATTTACTCATTGAAGCAAAACCTCTTTTTGATGTTCCCCCTCCTGAATTAGAACCTCTGTTGCTACCTCCTGACCCGGAGTTAGAATTAGAGCCACGACCGCTTCCTGAACCGGAGTTTGATCCACGGCTATTTCCTGAACCGGAGCTTGAACTACGCCCTCTTCCTGAACCACTGTTTCCGCCCGATCTTGAATTGGAGTTTCTTGAGCTTCCTCCACTGTTTGATCCTGATCTTCCTGATCCTGAATTTGATCTTGATCCTGACCCAGATCCTGAAGATTTTCCGCTTCCTCCTGACCTTGATCCAGAACCTGAACGGGATCCTCCACGAGAGCTACTGCCAGAACTTCCTCTGCTACCAGAACTAAATCTTCCCTGACTATCCCTGTTTTGACTACCGCCTCTATTTCCTCTGCTTCCGCCTCTTGAACCTCTGCCCCTATTATCGTCATCGTCGTCATCATCGTCATCGTCGTCATCATCATCATAATCATCGTCGTCGTCATAATCGTCATCATCATCTTCGTCATCATACCCTCCTTCCTCATCGAAATAGTCTTCAAATCTGAGAAATCATCATCGTACTCCTCATCCTCACTTCCGTCGTTATAACCATGCTCATAACCTAATTGGTACGCTTCCTCAAGCATTGATTGGTCATCATCTGATGAATTTCTGCCTGAACTTCTGTTGTTTGAATTTCTAGTGTTCATAAATTTTACTTTTTGAAATTAATATTTAGTGATGTACCGCAGTCCTTGACTAGTATCAGACTACAGTCGGTTTATTTTTAATGTTTAGACAATACAATACCCGCACACCGTAGGAACAGTGTGAAACATGATTGAATAATACTTTTAGTTATTCTATTATTCTGTAATAAGTTAAATGATACGTGTCCCTATTTAGAGGTCACGCCAGCTGAATCCTTCTTAATAGTGGCAACACTATCATTTTGATTTCTTGATGTAGCACCTGTTGTGTCTGGCCGGGTGGAATTTATATTCATTGAATCTGTAGCAGATGTATCAGCAGTAATTGGTGGTGCCGTTTGTACTTCTTTTTTACAACTGATTGTCAAAAGCCCGAGAAGAAGAGCTAAAGAGATTATTGCTTTCATATAACATATTTTAATTTGGTGTATCAAAGCTACAAGCTCAGGAAGGCAAATCCTATGACAATGATCATAATCGATTCATAAATTTTATTAAATTTTACTCTTCAGCTATTTATATGATAAGAAAGAATAGAATCCCTCTAATATTTTTTTTAGATAGTAATTATTACTTTCTTTAGAAGAATTCATATGATTTCAAAATCTATATATCACCAGGATCGAAACTCAACTAACCCATCTGTCAAAATTTTCCATTGAATTTTTGAAATTCCCACCATTCCTCCAAGGGCAATAGCTAAATTCCTTGCTTTGTCTGCGATCTGAGCATCCATATTCGGTGTCTCGTTACGTCCGTAAATACCTGCTTTTATAAAGTCTTTCCCTCGTGATACAATAAAGGTAGAGCTTGCATCTCCCGTGTAAAAGTGTGCGGTGTGCGTATTTATTTTACCCGGTATCCCCGATGGTTTACACTCAATAAGCAGCTGCTCCAAAATTTCATCATTAGCAGATAAATTTTCATACATATCTGTTATCTCGACCCAATCAAATCCTCTTGCTTCAAAATTGCCCGGCCCTGGAATATCAATCCTAATGAAATCTCCTTTTTCAGGTAATCTCTTTTTTAAATTCCCATTTTTATCGTGCAGTTTAAAATCCGCACCAACTCCACTAGCATAATAATTCCAGTAATTTACCGACAAAAGGCGATCTTTTAAAGTCTTATACAAATCAACTATATCTTCAAAATCTTTAGCTAAACGAATACTTTCCGTATCGTGAAAACTTCCTTTTTCTTGCAGGGGTACCCCTGTGATCAATTGTGGCTTCATTTCGTATTTTTTTTGTGTAACTAAACATTTAATTTTCATTATGCGGCATATCAACTGGCTTTGATTCCGGAGATCCTTTTTCTCTGAGCCAAATTGAAAGGATAACCAGCGAAGCAACTGCTAAAAACTCACTCTGCCAGTTTTGAAACGACTCAAACCAAAAACGGGCATCATACAAATATTCCTGAATTGGCATCACAGGCAGTTCTTTAGCAATCTGCTCACCACTGTATTCTTCATAGCTTCCATAAAAATGACAGGTAAAACTGATAAGAAAAAGAATACCAAAAGCAATTGATAGTGAATGTTTATAGAGAATAAGCCATACACCACCCTGTTTAACCGGCCAGGGTGCATTGGAATGAGCTCGAGGTTCTTTATCAACATCTTCTTTTTCATCCAAAGACTTTGATTCACTTGACCCCTTCTGTCTGAGAAAAACAGTCAGAACAACATACAGCATCATTTGTAAAAATTCACTTTCCCAGTTTTCAAAAGTGGCCTGAACAAAATGGCCGCTGTGCAGATATTCTCCGATACTTAAAAGATGCTGCCCTTCTTCAGCCAATTCTTTGTTTTCAGTTTTCCAACCCGTCATGACCTGCCCGTACAGGCAGACAAACATCAATATAAAAAGAACAATACTTAAACTGTTGCGGTAAAAGAAATTATGTTTATTCATTGATACTTGATTTTATGTGATTGAATTTATTTTTAAAATAGGGTTTGCATCAGTGAAGATTTATTTTTTAACCCAAACGCTTACTGACCTTGCATTTACTTTAAAGATTCCTTTACCATTGTTATCCACCACAATTTCTTCTTGTCTTTGTTGCAAAAAATCATAGAATACAGCATTTGAATATTCTTCACCCCACATTATTTCTTTGCAGGCTTTTCCATTATTTGAAATAATGACCAGACAGCCTTTATTCTTTTTATCACCCATACGCATGAATGCAATACAATTGGGATCATCAAAAAAATTGACTTGTGAGCCATATCCAAATTGTTGTCTTGCCTCCATTAATTTTGGTAGGGTCTCAACTTTACGGATTTCAACATGTATTTCTTGACCGTCTTTCATATCGGAATACTTGGCTCCGAAAAGGTCAGGATAAAAGACACATGGATAGGCTTTTTCTGATAACAAAATGATGGAATAAGCTATTGGTTTAAACCATTCTTTGACAGTGGACTCCAACGCCTGAAGCTTTTGTGTATCATGATTTTCAACAAAAGAAACGGTAAAAACAGGCATCTGCTGTAACAAAGAATTATCAAGAATCTGACGCAGGTCGTACTGATCTCCTTCTTCAGATGCTTTGAAAAAATTATAGTGTAGGGGCACATCGAAACATGAAATTAAATTACTCATTTCATCAGAGAAATAATTTATTTTTCCGGCCTCTTCTTTCCAAAACTCCCCCAAAATATAATAGTCAGAATTAATTTCTGTTTTAATATAATTAATCCACTCTTTTAAAAATTCTGAAGAAATATGCTTTAAGGCATCCAACCGTACCCCGTCGACTTTGGTACTTTCAAGATACCATTTGATCCAGTTTTTCATCTCCTGAACAACATCTGGGTTTCTGTATTCTACATCAGCGCCCATGAGATAATCATAATTTCCGAGCTGATGACTCACTGAAGGATTCCATTCCGTGCCATATTCATTTATAATCTTAAAGATACCCAGTACCTCTTCTCCATTTCTCTTAATGCAGTCTATTCCACTAAACAACGATGATCCCAGTTAAAATCTGAATACATTCCATTCCGGGCAGAAAAAGTAAATTTTGTCATTGCTGATGCTTCAAAAGGTTGTTCTATAGTCTTAATGCGATTATCCTCCTCAACCTGTTGTACAAAGATATTTTCTGGTTCGTCTCCACCCATTCTGTGATTAAGAACAATATCGGCATATACACTCATACCTGCCTCATGTGCTGCTTCAATTGCTTTAAGGTATTCTTCCTTAGTTCCGTATCTGGTTGCAATACTACCTTTCTGGTCAAATTCTCCTAAATCATATAGATCATATACGTCATAACCCCGGCCTTCCTTACCGAGAAAGCACTTTGTTGCAGGAGGAAACCATACCGCAGTAAAACCAAGCTGTTTTAAATAACCCGCCTTTTCTGCAAACTCATTCCATAAATTCCCGGGATGGTACCAATGAAAAAACTGAATCATTACTCCGTTCATAACCCATAATTTAACCGTTGACAATGAGCCCACCGTTCGGATGGAGAACCTGCCCCGTCATCTGTGCTGAAGCATCGGTAGCTAAAAACAGATAACTTGAAGCAATCTCATCCGTATTAGCATTTCTTTCCAGTGGAGGCTTGCTTTGATCGTCTTCTTCTTCACCAAAAGTTTTCTCAGTAAGGGGTGTCGCTACCGGCCCAGGTGCTACTGCATTGACCCGAATTCCTTTAGGTTTCGCCTGTAATGCCAGCGATCTCGTAAAAGAAACAATGGCCCCTTTTGTAGCTGAATAATCTAATAATTCTTCATGCCCCATATAAGCCACTGCGGAGGTCGTATTAACAATGGAACTCCCTTTTTTTAAATGGGGAAAAACTTCCTTGGTAAGTAAAATCATTCCAATGATATTGGAATTAAATGTCTTTCTGATGTTTTCTTCTGTAAGGTCAATAATATTATCTGCAGGAATTTGTGTTCCTGCATTATTTACCAAAATGTCAATTTTCCCAAACTCAGCAACTGTTTTTGAGACGGTTACTTTACAAAAATCTATATCATTGATATCTCCGCCAAAACATATAGCACGCCTTCCTAGAGCTTCAATTTCCAATTTTGTTTTCTCTGCATCTTTGTCGTCTTTATAATAGATAAACGAAATATCCGAACCTTCTTTGGCAAATAATAAGGCAATTGCTTTACCTATTCCGCTGTCTGCTCCTGTAATGAGCACTGATTTATTCTCCAATTGCAGCCTCTCCATACTAGTTAAAATTTATACATCCTGTGGTTCCTGCATTTTTCCCATACGATATGCTGCCATGCTATCGCTTGCCAGATTAGACATGGCTACCGTTAATTTATTTTTCAACCCCGAGATTATTTTATCCTCTCCATTCATCAGAGCATCATAGCCATCCTTAGCCACTTCTTCCGGAGTGCTGAAACTCTCTTTATCTTCCATAATTTTACTTCTGTTCATCTGGGCTTTGTTGAAGAAATCTGTATCGGTCGGTCCTGGAAGAAGTGCCGTAACCGTAATTCCGGTATCTTTTAACTCTTCACGAATCGCCTCAGACCATGATAAGATAAAAGCTTTACTTCCATGATAAACTGATTGCCATGGACCGGGTGCTTTACTTGCGATTGAAGCCAGATTCAGTATTTTTCCTGATCCTTTGCTGATACGATCCTTTAGGAAAAGTTTGGTTAAAATCAGAACTGCATTTATATTGAGCCTGACAATATCCAATTCCCGATGTATATCTGTATCTTCAAATTTTCCATAGAAGCCCTGTCCTGCGTCATTCACCAATATTTCCGGGCTAATATCGTTAAGCCTAAGTTCGGCATACATAGAAAAAACATCATCTTCTTTAAAGAGATTTTTTGCCTGGGTTACCACCTTAACACCATATTTTTTAAATTCATTGGCTTTTTCAAGCAGTTGATCATGACTGCGCGATACAATAACCAGGTGGTAGCCATTTTTTGCGAATAATTTCGCCAGTTCATATCCGATTCCACTGGTTGCACCGGTGATCAGTACATATTGATTTTTGATTTCCATATCGTTTATTTTAAAATAATCATTTGATTGAGTTCACATTTAAAGCATCCGAGAATAAATTCCGCGTAATACAGCTGGGCTGTTGAAGCATTTGTTTTATGGTGCAATTCCAGTTTTTTGGATAAAATGATTTCATTTTTGTAGGCGAATGAAAAATGCGCGAAAATTTTTTGATCAGATTCTTTCACAGGAGTTGCATATCCGGTGACAGATATTCCCCAGTCTGTATTGAATAATGCACTAACATTCAACGCCATTTCATCGGCAACTTCCTTAGAAACACAATCACACTTTATCGCTTCCTGCTCATCAACTTTCAAAAGTTTTACTTTTTCCTCAAGAGTATAGGCGGTTATACCGCCTTTAAAAAATTCAGAGGCATCTTTCATCTGCGAAAATGAAAACTGCAGGCAGCCAGCAGTAACACTTTCTGCCACAGAAACTGTTTCATGGGCAGATTTCAGTGCCCCGCCGATATAATCCAACAAAGACTGTTTAAATTCCATGAGAATACATTTTAATTAATTAAGAATACGTCTCTCCTAATACTATAGAGATTTACTTATCTCCAGGGATCAAGCACGACTTTTACACATCCGTCCTGCTTTTTATCAAATATTTCATATCCTTTTGCCACCTCATCAAGAGAAAGGCGATGCGTTATGATATCATCGAGTTTTACCTGCCCGGTTTCCACATATTTCATTAATTTATCAATGATCGCATGAACCGGAGATTGTCCCGCTTTAAGTGTAATGCCTTTATCAAAAAGCTGACCTACCCTAAAATTGTCATAATTCATGGGATAGACTCCTAATATGGAAACAAAACCTCCGCGTCTTACTCCACTCATACACGCCTCCAGCACTTTGATAGAACCTTTTTCAAAATTGACAGCTGCCTTTGCTCTATCCATCAGATTTCTGTCTGGTTCAAAGCCTACAGCATCTATACATAAATCGGCACCTCTGCCATTGGTCATGCTTCTGATTTCGTCAACAGTCTGTTTAGCGTCTTCCCAAAGAATGGTTTCGCATCCTGTAAGGTTTTTTATCTGATCCAGTCTATATTGAAGGGTATCAATAACAATTACTTTTTTTGCATGATGAAGAATAGCACTTTTTACGGCCATTGATCCCACAGGACCTGCACCGAAAATGGCTACAGTTTCCCCACCTTTAAGGTCCGCCCACATTACGCCGGTATAACCTGTAGGAAAAATATCGGTAAGAAAAAGCACCTGTTCATCGGTCAATGAATCAGAAACCTTTCTAGGTCCGAAATTAGCATAAGGAACTCTTACATATTGTGCCTGCCCGCCATTATACCCACCATACAGATCGGTATAACCAAACATTCCACCTCCTTTTTCAGTAACCAAGCCTCCTTCGGGACCATAATTTTCTATATTGGAGTTTTCACAGCCTGATGGTAAATCATGCTGGCAGAAATAACACCCTCCGCATGCAATCGGAAATGGCACAACAACTCTGTCACCCGCTTGTAGATGATTGATGTTTTTTCCTACTTCCTCCACAATTCCCATAAACTCATGTCCCATTACCATAGGACGTGGCTGAGGAATTCCTCCCGAATACATGTGAAGGTCACTGCCACAGATTGCGGTAGAAGTTACACGAAGAATAATATCATTTTGATCTTCAATCTTTGGATCATCGACGGTATCGCAGGTAATGTTACCCGGCGAATGAAAAACTGCTGCTTTCATATTGTTATATTTTATGGTTTGGTGTTTATTCGTTATCATGTGGTCATTAGACCCTAAAAAGCTGATGCGTTGGCCATTTCAAATTGTAAGCTGATTAAAATGGCTGACGCAAGATCTGGGTAAAGTTTTTTATACCTCAGCAATGGGAGAGGATATCCCCCTCCCTGAACAACTAAAGATAGTGTACCAACAATAAATAAATGAGGCAAAGGGAACTTAGACTCATCCCCAGAATGCTTAGCATTCTTCCTGTTTTTAAATTGTCGAAATTGGAGTAACCTCCTTTATTTTTATCGTATACTTTTTTATCTTTTCTGTAAAGAAAAAGAGCGATGCCTCCGGTAAGTATTCCCGGGATTCCGTAACAACAGCATAAGGCTACAGAAGAAATTCCGAGCACTAGCACTGCTGTAGCATTGGGTAATTTGGAATTTCTCATGATGATAGGTTTTGAAGCCAGTAGATTATTCCAGTAATAAAATGCAGCCGGCATTAATGATTAAACACTGTCATTATAAACATTAATTTTCTGGGTTATAAATAAATAATTTAAACCATCGAACCGTCAGCATCAGATTTTCAGAAACAATATTACGTCCTTCGAATAATATCCGATAACCCTTTCAAGGCAGATTACCGGATATTTATTCGACATTATTTTACAGCATCTTTTGCTTTTTTAGATTCCATTAAATGATGATCTAAAGTGGGAAGCGTTTTAGTGGCAAAATTTTTCAGAGAGGATTCGGAACCGTCAGCAGCTTCTTTCTTGAAATCAGCTATTGTTTTTTCATGATCCTTAACCATCATATCGGTATATATACGATCAAAATCAGCTCCTTTTTTTGCCTTCAGATCATCGTATGTCTTTTGTTGGTCTGCATCTAAACCGGTAGGCAGAGTGTAAGCAGTTTTAGAGGCCCATTGTTGTAATTCTTCGTTGGCTTTAGTGTGATCCTTTACCATCATTTCACCCAGTTTTTTAACCGCTGAGTTGGTCGCATTTTGAGATGCAAGTTTTCCCGCCATCACTTCCATCATTCCTCCTTTTGCTGCTGCATCAGCAAATTTTCGATCCTGATCATTTAATGATGTTGCTTCAGAAGACGTTTGGGAAGTTGAAAGAGAATCTCCAGGCATTGCACCCGAATCGACGGGAGCAGACATTTCGCTGTGATCAGCTGAATGATCAACAGTAGTGGTTTCTTTTTTGTTACACGCCGTTATTGCAGCAATGGCTACAATGATTAGAATTGTCTTTTTCATAATATTTTAATTTGTTGGTGTTGATATGAATGTCAAGTAGTTTCTACTCATTTTTTATACTAATCCGTTTCTTTCTTTTTCAAACTGCCATACCCTGTGATTAGCTATCGCCTCAACAAATAAGTCATCAGAATCAGTATCTTTAGCAGAAATTACTCCAGGATCATCATGTTTGATCGATGCCATATCTGTAAGGTTTTTGATTACTTCAGTATCATATCCAAAGTAAATGGCTTTACAGTGACGGAATGCTTCATTAATAAAATCAACCGTCATATTTTTATTTCCAGGCTTTACAAAGCCTTCTGCAGATTTTGCACCTCCACAGATATACAGGGCATCAAAACAAACACTTGAAGTCGTAGATAATGAATGATCCGGAATGTACGTCTGGCCGTCCGAAGATTTTACCGGTGCTACCGAATCAGCAATATATTGTACAACTGCACCCTGCCCTTCTAATTTTTCTATTAAATGATCGGTAGAAGCAGCATCAAACCCATCAGTCATCATAAAGCCAATTACACGACTTTCAATGGTATCTTTAACGGTATTGGCCATACTCAGCGCTTCTGAAAATTTTAAGGAAGGTTCAATTTCCGCACTTTGGAGACTTGCTGGATCGGCATCTGCAGGAATACTTTGATTGGGCTGATCGAGAATTTTAACCTCAACACCTAATCTGGATGCCACCTCCTGTGCCAAATCTTTGTTTACAAAAGCTAACTGACCAACCATTCGTTCTCTGATGACAGGAAGCGTTACTTTTGAAAGCTCAAAAACCAATGCATTTTGCAGATGCGTTTTTTCAAAAGCAGACTGACTGTTGTAAAATAATTTTGCTTGAGAATAATGGTCTACAAAGCTGGAGCTTCTTGCCCTCACTTTATGTCCTTCTACCCGCTCCTCCTGGGAGACAAAACCTCCTTCTTTCATCATAGCCTGAAACGGACACCCCCCACCCATTGAATTGGGTTCGTAACTTACTTTTCCTTTAACGATCTGCTGACGCATGTGTCCGTCACGCTGATTATTGTGAATGGTTGTAATGGACCTGTTGATTGGAATTTCATGAAAATTCGGAGAGCCTAATCTGGTAAGCTGAGTATCGGTGTACGAGAAAAGTCTTCCCTGTAAAAGAGGATCATTGGTAAAATCTATGCCGGGAACAATATGACCAGGATGAAATGCTACCTGCTCTGTTTCTGCAAAGAAATTATCCGGATTTCGGTTTAACGTTAGAGTCCCTACAAGTTCCACAGGAACAAGCTCTTCCGGGATAATCTTTGTAGGATCAAGGAGATCAAAATCAAATTTGTGTTCATCTTTTTCAGGAACTACCTGCACCCCTAAATCCCACTCAGGGAAAGCTCCGTTCTCAATGGCCTCCCAGAGGTCACGTCGATGAAAATCAGGATCATTTCCTGAAATCTTCTGTGCTTCGGGCCACGCCACCGAATGGACACCCAATTTGGGTTTAAAATGAAATTTCACAAAGTGTACATCTCCCTGTTCATTGATAAATTTAAATGAATGTACGCCAAAACCTTCCATCATACGGAAGCTTCTCGGAATCGCACGGTCACTCATCAACCACATGATCATATGGGTACTCTCTGGCATTAATGAAATGAAATCCCAAAAAGTGTTGTGAGCCGAAGCAGCTTGTGGAATCTCATTATCAGGCTCAGGTTTTACAGCATGAACCAGATCTGGAAATTTTATAGCGTCCTGAATAAAAAATACAGGCATATTATTACCTACCAAGTCATAAACGCCTTCTTCCGTATAAAATTTTACAGCAAACCCTCTTACATCGCGAGCCAGATCTGTACTTCCTCTACTTCCGGCAACGGTAGAAAAACGCACAAATACAGGAGTCTCTTCCTCTATATTGTTTAAAAATTTAGCTTTTGTATATTTTGCCAGACTTTTATTTAATTTAAAAACACCGTGAGCACCGGAACCTCTTGCATGAACTACTCTTTCTGGAATTCGTTCGTGATCAAAATGAGTAATTTTTTCTCTGAGAATAAAATCTTCAAGAAGAGAAGGTCCTCTTTCGCCAGCTTTCAGTGAATCTTGGTTGTTATTGATCTTTAATCCCTGATTAGTGGTCAGTTTTTCGTTGCTGTTATCCGTTGTATGGTCTTGAAGTTGATCACGCTTCGGGTTTGATCCTAAATTTTCATTTTCCATATTTCTTGTTTTACGATTTGATGTAGGTGATGTTGACTTAGTATTTAATGTACTGTATCAGATAATGTGATACAGCAGATTGTCTTAGGATGATTATCCAACTCATTATTATATTCTGAATAAAGTTTCTTTTGTAAAAAAAAGAGAATCAACTAACCGGGTCGCGCCAATTAGAAAATAGAGTGCATTACCTCAACTTTCTATAACATATTATAAAAAAGTAAGCCGCACAGGTTAATCTGTGTCAGTATTTTGTAATTGGTGTTCATATAATTTTATTTTTATGGTGTATTTCAAAATTACAAATCCATAAAAATCTACCCTATGACTTAAGTCATATAGTAATAATTTATTGTAGTAATACCTATGAAAAAATTATAAATATTAATTGTCGAATTATCTATTCCAGGTATAAAAGAATATGCTTTTTAAACTCTTTGGTTTGGTTAAATTTATTCAAATCATCAGATAGCATCTAATGATAAAGTAACAGGCAAACCAGCAAGAGGATAAATAGGTATTACTGAAAGGACTAATAAAATATTTTTCCACCAATATTTTTTACAATATTTTCACGTTCCATCTTTTTTAATACTCTTATCACGGTTTCTATTCTCAATCCTGTAAGTGAGGCAATTTCAAGACGGGTGTATGGAATTTGATAACCGTATTGTTCTGTCACATTATGATATTGCTTCAAACAATCCATCACACAGATTATTTTACTGAAAGTGTTTGTGGATGATAAATTATTTAACATCACATAACGGTAGTGCATTCTTTCCGAGGTATATTGATAAAGTTTAAATAATATGCTTTTATCACTATGAATCAGATCAAAGAATCTGGCTATTCCAACTTTAATAACGGCTACATCATTCATCGCTACTGCATTGACGGGATAAGGTCTTTCGGAAAATATAAAAGTTTCTCCAAGACAGTGCCCGGTTGAAGGTAAACTATGGATAAATTCTTTTCCTTCCTGATGATAATTGTTGATTTTTACATTGCCATATTTTATCTGATAATAAAATTTTGGTATTTCTGATTCTCTAAATATCATATCATTTTTGGTGAATTTCACTAATTGTCCTCCATAATGAAAGAGCAAATCTTCATCAACCAGCATATTGAAAAAATTATTAGGGGGTATTAAACTTGTACTAATTAAATTGCAGAGTTTAAAAAAAGTGACATATATCACTGATAAGTGTGCAATTAACTAGCATCCAAAGGTAATGGTAAAGGACACTTCACATGTATGACCTAAATCATACGTACGAATTTTGAGTACAAAATGTCAATCTGTCAAACGAACAATTTTACTTATATGTATTTAAAAATTTAGGTAACCAGTACAATCAATAGATTTTTGATTGCTGGTTTTTGTATTATCTTTAGATAAGAATTGTACTATTTACTATTAAAAGATCTAGTATAATCAGGAATATTTAATTTTTGATATTCTATTAACTTCAACACCACATTATTATGATTATCGATCAAAATCTTTTGCAGTTATATGGTGCAGAAACAACACAGTTTAAAGCCCATGATACAATATTTCAGGAAGGGGATACTCCAAAACGTTACTATCAAATAACAGAGGGAAGAGTTAAATTAAATCATTACGATGAAGATGGGAAAGAGATTATTCAAAGTATTTTGTTTTCAGGACAGAGCGTTTGTGAGTTACTTCTTTTTATTACCGAAAAATATCCTGTCAACGCAATAACATTAACTCCTTGTGAAATCATTACCATTCCAAAGACAACTTCTTTAAATTACTTGCTGATCATCCTAATGTATCTTTAGATATCAACAAGTTTATATCCGAACGATTGTACCAAAAATTTGTCATGATGCAGCATAATTTATCATTGAGACCGGAGGTGAGGCTTTTGGGAATTCTTGACTACTTTAAAAGCTACAGCAATAACAAAGAAAAATATTCATTTGAGGTTTATTTGACGAGAAAACAGATGGCTGCCATCACGGGTTTACGAATTGAAACTGTAATTAGAACTATTAAGAAAATGGAAAGTGATCATGTATTAAAATTGATTAACAGTAAAATATTTTACTAAACCAACTCATGATAATTCGTATTGGAGAGAGCTATCTCTACTCAAATTATATAGAGGTAACTTAATTCCATATTTAAATCGTATATAGGATTAAGATAAAATAATTATGATTTAATTAACATATTTAAATTATAAAGCTCAAAATATATTTTCGACTACCTCTACCATTGTATTTTATATTTTATAATAAATTAACTTTATAATCATAAATAATAGTAAATATCCCACTATATGATTCAAAGCATATCATTTATATAGTACTTGCATTATATTTGCTGCATATAATTACCGATGAATTATAATTTCTCCTAACCAATGATGGAGCCTTAGCAATTTTCATCCAGAAGTCGCTGATAAATATTTAATTAAATGGTACTATCCACTTTGTGGGTTTTAGTCAACTCTAAGTTAGATTGTTTATTAAAAAATATATTGTAACATGAAGTAAAATTACGATTCCCCATGGTACTTTAACGATCCTTATATTGGGAATTTAAATCCACCTTTATCACTAACCACAAAATTATTATTATGTTTTTTAAAGAAGAACTTTTACGCGCTATTGGAGCTGTAGAACAATATTACAATCCGGGAGATTATATATTCAGAGAAGGCGCAAGTCCCCAGTTTTATTTTCAGATTATTCACGGTGATGTTAAACTAAATAACTATAATAGTTCAGGTAAAGAATTTATTCAAAGTATACTAAGTTCAAAAGATCCCGTAGGAGATTACATGTTATATCTAGAGCAGACATATCCCGTAAATGCCGTAGCTCTTTCGAATTGTACTATTCTCAAATTATGTGCAGATAAATTAACGCATTACTTAGATCAACACCCTAATCATTATTTGGAACTCTGTAAATCCTTATCAAAGCACCTGTACCGTAAATTTATTCTCATGCAAAAAATATCTTCTCCCAGTGCCGTTGAAAGAATTAAAGAAGTATTGGAACTTATGAAGCATGACCACGAAAATAAAACTCCATTTACTTATGAAGTTCCCATCACAAGGCAACAATTAGCTTCTTTAACAGGGTTATGCGTTGAAACGACTATAAGAGCTATAAAAAAGATGGAGCGAGAGAAAATAGTCCGGATTACAAATCGAAAAATTATGTACTAAACTTTATGTAGGCCTCATTATACAATGGGACAATTATATTACAGTTTAATCCTATAGATAAAAAGGAATGTTCTTTCGAGCATTCCTTCATTATAGTATATCATACATTATTCATTTCTTCACAAAAGATAAGGACATTCGAGGTTCTTAATTTAAAATTAGTCCAATTTACTTAAATTCCAACTACTTTCTGTTTTCGTGATTTTTAGGGAACTTGCCAAACTTCTCATATAGTTTGTGAAGCTCATCCAGTTCATCTTCTGTTAAATCTTCAATATCCACAATTCGATTGTTAGCTTTTTCATGAGCTGAAATCAATTCGTTAAGCTTTATTTGTATGGCTTTAGAATCTTTATTCTGTGCTTTTTGGATTAGAAAAACCATAAGAAATGTAACTATGGTGGTTCCTGTGTTAATAACCATTTGCCATACTTCAGAAAATTTAAATACCGGTCCTGTAGCTGCCCAGATAATAACCAAAATACTTGCCCCGATAAAAGCACCCGGACTTCCTGCAAAACAGGCAGCCCAATCTGCAAATCTGTCAAAAAAATTCTTTTTCATTTTATAAACTATAGGTGAAAATTATTATTAATATTGAAGCATACTTAATAAAGATTATGTCTTTAATGATCGTTTTTTGAATCACTTCTCAAAATATTTAGCTAGTGACCGAACTTTTAGAGTTAGATAGTTTAGATAAATAAAATTCTTACTGCCCAATGAAAGCTTTTATGTGAGTTGCCAATTTCGAAAAAATTAGTTCAGTTTAGTATGATCATGATCACATCGACATCTATTTTTATAAGGGGTTTGTGTCGCATGTACTACAAAAGATGCATTTCTTCTGTGACATGGAGATAAGTATAACTATAGTGATGAAAAAGAAAATTCTCTAAAAATAATTAATGAACTATATATTTGACAATAGAAAGTGCTCCTTTAACCACTTTCTATTGTCTAAATACATTTATTTTTTATGGTTGCCCATTACCACCTGCTGCACCATATATATGCCCAGTTGTAAAGCTGGCACTGTTTTCAGCAAGCTGAACAAAGATCGAAGCAAGCTCAGCAGGCTGTCCCGGTCTGCCGAATGCCGTATCTTCACCGAATTTTTCAATTTTCTCTTGTGTTTGTCCTCCGCTGATCTCAAGAGCAGTCCAAACGGGTCCTGGAGCGACACCATTCACACGGATTCCTTTTGATCCCAATTGCTTGGCTAATGATTTTATATAGCTTGTGGTCGCTGCCTTTGTTTGTGCATAATCATATAGATCCTCAGAAGGATCATAGGCCTGTACTGATGAAAGACCAATGATACATGATCCTGCTTTGAGATGTGGTAATGCGGCCTTTATGATCCAAAACGGTGCATAAAGATTGGTTTTCATAGTCCTGTCAAATTCTTCAGTACTTATATCCACTATGGATTCATGAGTTTTCTGATGACCAGCATTATTTACCAGGATATCAATACCGTTCAATTCCTTAACCGCCTTAGATACTAATCTTTTACAGAAACTTTCATCTCTTATATCTCCCGGAATAGCAATAGCTTTGCAGCCTGCTTTTTTTATGAGAGCGATTACCTCCTTAGCATCAGCTTCTTCTTCAGGAAGATAGTTTATTGCTACATCAGCTCCTTCCCTAGCATATGCTATAGCAGCTGCTCTTCCGATACCCGAATCTCCACCAGTAATTAAAGCTTTCTTCCTTTCAACCTGCCAGAACCTACATAACTTTTTTCACCATGATCAGGAACTGGATCCATCTTACCTGCTAATCCAGGAAATGGCTGAAACTGCCTTTTAAAAGGTGGTTTAGGATATTTTGTTACTGGATCTGTCAATACTGAATCCCTTTGATTTTCTTTTTGTTGTAATGAAGATTCTCTTGAATTGATATGGGCCTTTGACACATCCTCACCCATTTCATTACTTTTTGTAGTCTGCTTTTTCATTAATAAAGTATTTGGTGTGATAAATTGATAATGAAAGTTCAGCAACTATAAGACCATTAAATAACGTATTATCAAAATATGGTACGTGAAAATTAGATTCTAACTACGAACAACGCTCACTAATTAAATTATTTAAGTATAATTACTCCTAAATACAACAAATCAAAGAAAATAAAAACCAATCACTTGCCTTATTCAATGCCAAAACAACACCTACCTAGTATATTACATGCTCAATATTAAGACATTACAATCGATCTTTTTCACACGGCACAATCATTGTACGTTTTATTCAAAATAAAGTGCAATGAAAGCAATTTGGAACGGCGCCATTGGCTTTGGTTTAGTCAATATTCCTGTAAAGATTTATTCCGCCACAGAAACCAGCAAATTGGATTTGGATATGCTTGATAAATCCGATTTTTCGAATATTAAATTTAAAAGAGTCAACGAAAAAACAGGCAAAGAAGTGAAATGGGAAAACATTGTTAAAGGTTATCTCATGGACGATAAATACATCATTCTTGATGATGAAGATTACGAGGCTGCAAGTCCTGAAAAATCTAAAATTCTTTCCATTGATCAGTTTGTAAAAGAAGTGGAAGTCGATTCCGTTTATTTTGAAAATCCTTACTTTCTCGAACCGCAAAAAAATGGTGAAAACGCATACCAATTGCTGTTAAATGCTTTAGCTAAAACAAAAATGGTCGGTGTCGGAACTTTTGTTCTCCGTGAAAGTGAAGCCATCGGAATGATTCGACCTTATAATGATGATGTTTTGGTTTTAAACAGATTACGATTTGCTCAGGAAATTCGAGATTATAAAGATTTAAAAATACCCTCTAAAAAAGCTCCAAAACCAGCCGAACTGAAAATGGCGGTAAGTTTAATAGAACAGCTTTCGCAGGAATTTGATCCAGAAATGTATAAAGACACCTATTCCGAATCTTTAATGAAAATTATTAAGCAAAAAGCGAAAGGAAAAGGCGTAAAAGCTAGAAAAGCAGAACCTGCTAAGGAAGGCAAAGTGATTGATTTGATGGCTCAGTTAAAAGCCAGTTTACAAACTTCTAAATCCAAAAACGCATCGTAATGGCTCTCAAAGATTATAACGCAAAAAGGAAATTCGACGAAACGAGTGAACCAAAAGGGAAAACAAAAAAAAGCAAAGACAAGCTTATTTTTGTAATTCAAAGGCACGCGGCGTCGCGACTTCATTATGATTTCAGATTAGAAATGGAAGGCGTTCTGAAAAGCTGGGCAGTTCCGAAAGGTCCTTCTTTAGACCCGAAAGACAAACGTTTGGCGATGGAAGTTGAAGATCATCCTTACGATTATAAAGATTTTGAAGGAAATATTCCCGAAGGAAATTACGGAGCCGGACAAGTGGAAGTCTGGGACAGCGGAACATATGAACCTTTGGATGAAAATTCTAAACTTTCTGATGAAAAGGAATTGCTGAAAGAATTAAAAGCCGGTTCGTTAAAATTCGTTTTACACGGAAAAAAATTAAAAGGAGAGTTCGCTTTAGTTAAAATGAAAAATGCAGAAAATAATGCATGGCTTCTCATTAAACATAACGATAAATTTGCAGAAGAACATTATGATGCCGAAGAAAACACAGCCAAAAATTCTCAGGTTACAAAATTTTTAGAGGAAAAAAAAAGCATAAAAAACAGCAAAAAGAAATAATAACTTCGGAAACAAAACCTAAATTCCAACGATTTAATTCTTTAGTTGACGAAAAAAAATTAAAGAATTTCATTAAACCGATGCTCGCAAAACCTCATGAAAAAGCATTCGACGACGAGGATTGGATCTTTGAAATAAAATGGGACGGTTATCGAGCTGTTGCCGACCTTAGAAAAAAACAGCCACTTTTCTATTCCCGAAACGGAATTTCTTTTTTATCCAAATTCGAAAAAATTTCGCAAGATTTCGAAAATCAAAAGCATAAAATGATTTTAGATGGTGAAATTGTTGCTTACGACGAAAACGGAAGACCGAATTTCCAGTTATTACAGCAGATTGGAGACAACCCAAATTTAGCCTTAGTTTATCAGGTTTTTGATATTTTGTGGCTGAATGGTCATTCAACTGAAAACATTCCTTTAACTCAACGAAAAGAGCTTTTAAAAGAAGCGTTGATTGAAACAGACATCATTAAATATTGCGATCATATTCCCGAAAAAGGCATTGAATTTTTTAATCAAATGAAAAAAATGAACTTGGAAGGAATGATTGCCAAAAAAGCTGACAGTTTTTATATTGAAAATCACCGAAGTTCCGATTGGCTGAAAATAAAATTCACCAACACAGAAGAAGCTATTATTTGTGGATTTACCGAACCCCGCGGTTCAAGAGAAGGTTTTGGAGCCTTGATTTTAGGGAAATATACTGATGGAAAATTGATTTACGCCGGACATACCGGAACCGGATTTAATAAAGAATTGATTCATCAAATTCATTCAAGATTAAAAAAATTAACGACAAAAACTTCACCGTTTGAAACCATTCCTAAAACTAATATGCCGGTAACATGGACAAAACCTGAATTGGTCTGCGAAATAAAATATTCTGAAATTACCAAAGACGGAATGTTCCGACATCCTGTGTTTGTCACGATTCGTGAAGATAAAAATCCTGAAGATGTAAACGAAAAACCTAAAGAAATGAAAGCAAAAACCTCATCAAAAAAATCAGAAGTTTCTGAAAAAGAGAAAGAAATTACATTGAATAAACATACCGTAAAACTGACCAATCAGGATAAAATTTATTTTCCGAAAGACGGCATTACCAAAGGTGACTTGGTCGATTATTATCAGTCGGTTGCGGAATATATTTTACCCCATCTAAAAAACCGTCCGCTTTCTTTAAACCGCTTTCCAAATGGTATTGAAGAACAGGGATTTTATCAGAAAGATGCAGGTGATAGTATTCCGGATTGGATTAAAACAACAGAGGTTTATTCGGAATCCAACGACAAATACATCGATTATATTTACTGCAATGACAAGGCAACCTTGGCTTATCTTAATAATTTAGGCTGTATCGATCTCAATCCTTGGAATTCCTCGCTTCCTGATTTGGAGCATCCTGATTTTTTGGTTTTAGACCTTGATCCTTCAAAGAAAAATACTTTTGATGATGTTATTGAAACGTCTCTGCAAGTGAATGAAGTATTACAATCCATAAACATTAAAGGATATTGTAAAACTTCTGGAAGTACAGGAATTCACGTTTATATTCCGATGGGTGGAAAATATGACTTTGACCAGGTGAAAGAGTTTGCTTATATTTTGATGAAGCAGGTGAATGAAAAACTGCCAAAACTCACGACATTAGAAAGAAGTTTACAAAAAAGAGACGACAAGAAAATCTACCTCGATTATCTTCAAAACCGAACCGGACAGACTTTGGCGAGTGTTTACAGCGTTCGTCCGAAAGAAGGGGCTTCCGTTTCGATGCCTTTAGAATGGAATGAATTAAAAAAAGCATTAAAACCAACGGATTTCAATATTCATAATGCTTTGGGGAGAATTAAAGAGAAGGGAGATTTGTTTAAACCTGTTTTGGGAAAGGGAATTGATATGATGAAGTCGTTGGAGTTGTTGCAGAATATTTAATTTAGACCTGAAAAAAACAGAAAGGCCTATAAATTATTTTTATTTATAAAATAATGTCTCTATAAAACAACTATAGGCCAAAAGAAGCAAAGGTTAAAATTTTAATTTGAATTCTTTTCAGAGATTAAACAATTTGACATTTTTGCGACCGACAAGTAAATCATACAGAAGACAAACAATTCTAACTTTGCGTCAATATAATTTTTGAAATTAAATTGCATTAAAATTTAATATTTTTAATTCGTTTTTAATTTGGCTCAAAAGAATCAAATCATCGATAAAAGTGTTTGAAGATACGCTCGTCAAGGTCACATGACAGGATTATTTAATTCTGCAATTCTTTCCAAATCACCAACCAAATGTTTCGATATCTCTTCGGTTATGGGTACAAAAATCCTCTGGAATCTTTGATTTCAGAGGATTTTGCTTTTTGAGATGATCAAAAGGTGACTAAAATTTTAATTAACTTTCTTTATTCCAATCTATGCTTTTAGACTTTTCAAACAATTCATGCAATTTTTTCTGAAGTAATTTTTTATCCGGAAGTTGTGTTTTATATTCTGAAACCATCGTAGGGGAAAGCGATCTACTTAAAGCATATTCCACCACTTCGCTGTCTTTATCTTTGCAAAGCAATATTCCAATACTCGGATTTTCATTGGACTTTTTTACATCTCTATCTAATGCTTCAAGGTAAAAATTGAGTTGTCCTAAATGTTCTGGTTTAAATTTATCCGCTTTGAGTTCAAAAGCAACCAAACACTGCAATCCTCGATGATAGAATAATAAATCAACATAGAAATCACTATTTCCAACCTGCAATTTGTATTTTTTGTCAATGCAAAGAAAATCTTTACCTAATTCTAAAATAAAATTTCTCAACTGGCTGACTAATCCTTTTTGTAAATCACTTTCGTTATGGGTTTCAGAAAGGTTTAGAAAGTCAAATATATAACTGTCTTTAAAGGTATTTGAAATATTGGGATGTAATTCTCTCAACACTGGTGAGAGTTTTGGAAAATGTTTATAAGTTTCATAAAACTGCTTCATTCTCCAAAGATTTTTACCTGCATTTACTTTAGGATTTACCTGCTATATTTCTAATCCAACAATTTTTATAAATAAAATTGCCAGATAATTCGCTTCGCAATTGCAACTTACTAATTGATAATAAAATAAAAAAACTACTCAACGATGAGTTTATATGAACTATTTTCAACTTTGATAAATAAATACCTTTCGAAATATCATTTATAAATAAAGTACCAGCTTCTTCCTTCTCAATTATTTTGATACCATTAAATTCTTCAGATCCATTATCTGAATTTGGATCCATCTGCCTGGTTCTGGATTGTACATTTTGATTATTGCTAGTATTGCTTTTGTTAAGCTCAGGAATACAATCAGCATATGACTGTATCTGGAAATGGGAAAGAGATATCTATATTTTCAAAAATGTAAATGTAGCCGAATATTACAAAAACCATAAAAATGAAACTGTAAGAAACAGTATTCAAAAATAGCTCGATAACCACGGTGGCTTTCCCACCTTAGATTCTTTAGAAGAATATTCATTTTACGCAGAAAAAGCTTACCCTATTGCAGATGATAGGAGAAAGTATTTTTTTAGTCTCATCTGGTAACACGACAAACACTTCTCTACCTTTTCTAAAGAACTAAGTGAAAATTTTTCATTTAGTTAAAAATTGTTTCAATGTGCGCAAAATGAATGCGTATTTATATATTTTCTTTGCATTATGAAAAATAATATATTACTAATACTTAAAACACCATTTTGCAATGGATATACATATTAAAGAAATCTATAATACAATTTATACGAATGCAATTCTATTTCTAAAAAGAGGAATAAAAGAAATTACTAAAAATGGTCGCGCTATTTCAGACCCCGAGCAGGCTATTATATCCTGCTTTTATATTCAGACATCAATCGAATTGTCATTAAAAACATATTTGATCAAAGAAATTGATATTTATTCAATCTTAGAAAGCAATCGAAACTTGTCTCCAAATCTTCTTCTGGAAAAATTTAAACAGAATCATCTGAAAACAAAAAGATATGACCAGCTAAAAAAATCTTTGAAGAAAAATAAGAACCTAACTTTTTTTAATGATATTCATTTCAAGCATTTAGATAAATTGCAAATGTATAGGAATCGACTTGTACATTTAAATCTGTTGTCTAAAGATGATATAAACAATATCCAAAAGGAACTAATCTTCGCCGTAACCCACTTATTGATGCCTTTGTTAACAGATATAAGTTTTAAGTTTGAAACTCCTACACAATTCTACAAGGAGCATTTAGATAAGAACGATTATAAAAGTTTAATTTCTTTCCATCCTTACATTGATGAAATGCATAATATAGCAGTTAAATATTCAGGTCTGGCTTATGAATGTTTAAGATGTTACAATAAAACATTCTCTCCAAATACTGAAATATGCTACTGTTGTAATCTACAACTTTTTGATGCAGCGGGCTATATCGACTGTGATCTGTGCTCCTCTAAAAAATCTATAATCTACGATACCTTGAACATTCATGTAGAGGGTAGTGAGAATAGTATAAATGGTTTTTGCATGAGTTGTGGGGATAAAATGATGGTATATGATTGTCCGGAATGTGAAGGTAAATTTTCATTCTATGGAAAACCTGATTTGGAAGAAAAAATTTGTAATTGTTAATATGTAAATATGGATAAAGCTGAAAAACTGGAAAAATGGAAGTATAAGGGTAGCAATCTTAGTTCTTTCAGAAAAGATGATAAAGAATTTGAAGACTTATCACAAGTTATAGATACTGCCAACAAGGAAGAACTTAAGGGAGTTTTCGACAATGGTCTCGAGTCTAAGTACGATCAATATAAAAAATATCTTTTCAACCACAACCTATTTTTATTTAGAGATTTAGAACAACATATTAAAGACTCAGTAAACTGCTTAATTATTGACGCGTATATTCCCAGCATAACCAACACGAATCTACTTCTTGAACGTGCTTTGAAACTGGCTTTGATACAATTCGAGGTAGGAGCTGTCATAGATTACGATGATAAAGAAATCATAGAAGCATACATAAAAGCTGACAAGCAATATGCAGGAAAAAATATGGAGGCCAATATTCAGAGATGTATTAAATATAAAATTCTTAATGCCGCAGAGGCAAAAGAACTTAAAGATTACAAGCTTAAATTCAGAGATGGATTTTCTCATTTTACACCAATAAATATTTTAAAAGAAGAGAGACTGATGACCAACATTTCATTAGAAGAACACCCAGGTCTTGAAAAAACTTTTAAGCTGCCACAATATCAGTCTATGCAAGTGGTCTTTTTTGCTATAAAAAATGCTGAAAATCATCTGCGCTATGTACTTGACATCATCAATCACTTACAGTTTAAAGTGTTAGAAGAGTTTCGGAAGAATTTTAAAGCGAAGGAAAAATCTTAGGGAGTTGCAAAAGTCTTTTTTTGAATTTTCGCATCAATAAAATCTATTTAAAACAGTAAAAATGATAACAATTGAGAATCTAACGCGTATGGTCAGTGCGACATTGAAAACGTTGCATATTTTTAGTAATAATTGTAAGGAAATCAATGTAAAAGATGTATATCTCCTCAACGAAGATACACTATGCTGCGATTTCTATCCTGTTTCAAGAAACTCATACGATATAAAATTAGAAATAGCCCCGATAATGGGCTGTTTTAATGGTATTTTTAGAGATAAGAACTACAAAAATGTCAACCTGTTAAACTATGCGGTAAGAGCTTTTGATGAAAATAACAACGAAATTTTATACGCTTTATCAACCAAAACCACAGCAGAGCTCATTGGGAAGGGAGGATCAATCGAATGGCTTGCATCAACCTTTTTTCAAATAAATACACAAGATTTTCGTCTGGCTCAGGCCAAGCAGATAATTTCTGAAATTGAAAATGGATTAAGGGAAATTGTAAAAATAAAACTTAGAGATCAATTTGGAGATGATTGGTGGGAAAAAGCATTGAATAGTAAAACTGGCAGAGATGTTAAGAAAATCTATTTCAACAATTTTGGAGAAGATTGTACTGATGGTGATATTTTAATTGCCTATACCTTTACCCTGCAGCTGAAAGAGATTATCATCTCTTGCTACAATTTATTTACGAAGTATTTTCAAAGTTCTGCGGAATTTGAAACTTTAATGGATAGCTTAAATAAATTAAGAAGAGAAGAAGCTCATAACAGACCCATTTCAAATTTGGATTTGAAGAATCTACAGACTCTTCATGAAGAATTGCTATCCGGTGTTCTCCAAGATTTAAAATCACTTCAATCTGTTTATTTAACTGAAAACTGGAGAGGAAAAATCAAAAAAATAATGCCCGAAAAAAGGTACAAGGATGTTTACACTGATTTAGAAATCAGTAATGAAATTGATGCTGAACAAAAGATGTTTAAAATTCGAGAAAACAAATCATCTTTAATCTCTTACCTTGATGATACAATTTTAAAGTTAAAATCTGTTATTGTACCAATACATAAGAAATCGACACACACAGAACTATTAAGCTGTTTTGAAGTTTACAGAGTTCTGCAAAATTCTTTATTTGATGAATATTCAACCTTACATAATGAAAGAATAGACATCGTCAAAGATAAAATAAAAATACACGATCGAAAAATGAATGAGTTCGTCGAAAAATTCCTCCTGAATGAGAAATAATATTAATTTGCTGTTAAAATAAAAACCAATGAACCAAAAATATACTGATCTTAGAACAAAAATATTAGCACCAGCCGATCTTATCTTATTTGATGAAGTTATCGGAACAATGACTGGTGGCTTTTACCGTTCATCATACATTATGGCTTGGGTTAATATAATTGAATCTTTAAAAAACAAATTATATCAACTTGCAGCCTTAGAAGACAGCAGAGCAAAAACCGCAGTTACAGACATAGAAAACCTAGAAAGTAGTGGATTATCAACTGACAGAAAAATATTTGAACAATGTGCTGTTTGTGACATTATTAGGCCAACTCAGAAAAGTACGATTGAATTTCTTTGGGGACAGCGTTGTATCTATGCTCATCCTTACAATACAAGTCCGAGCATTGAGGACTTAGATTATATTATTAATCAGGCCGTAACCATTGTTTTATCTAAAGAAGTCGATTTCAATAAGAATTATATTGATGAATTTTGCAGCAACATAATTACAAGACCGCACCTAGTAGATAATGATGAGAATAAAATTCTGCAGTTAGCAAATAATATTCTGGTTAGAGTCAAAGAAAATCTACACCCCTATTACTTTAAGAAACTATTTTTTTATTACGGAAGTAATCTAGACAAGCCAAATGAAATAAAGAAAATTGAAATAATTGTAAAACATCTTATTTTAAAAACCACTTATGATTTCTCTGATAAAAACTGGGCATTTGAAAGTAGGGCAATCAGCTTTGCGGAAAATTTCACCATATGTGTGGTCGACCAAAACTTCTGGGCTAAAGTTGATGATCGTGTAAAAGATGTACTGATAAATTACTTTGTGAATTTACAGGACAATAATACTATTACGAAATTGGCTGAAGTATATGGTAAACTACAAAGTTTGAGTATTCTTGAAGATGAATACAAGAACAAGTTTTTCACAAAATTAGACTCTTTGAGATTTTCATTATCAATTTATTATTATGGCAACGCGGATAAACAATTTGAAAGAATAATAAAAGAACTAAAAACCTGGCAATTTTCTCAGATGAATGTTGTTATTGATTTCATTGATAGCGAATTCGGAATCAATGCTTTAAGTAATTTCAATTTGGAACAGAATATTGAACTTGGAAGAGTTCTGTACGCTTCAGCCGATGAAGGTCATTGGAAGTCCCGTTCACTTATAGCTTTTGAAAATTTTAATACATCTAAACTTAGCAAAGAGATTTTTGCAGGAATTATCATTGGTCACTTTATCAATATTAAAAATGAGGTCAGATTTGACGACGAAAGAGCACACTTTGCATTAAAAGTATTAAATGAACTTGATGATAGCTTAATTGATCTCGTGTACGCAAAGATCTTTGACGTTCTCGACAATGGTACACAACAATACCCTAATGAAATATATGTTTTTGGTAATGACACGATGAAGAACATTGCTAATAAAGTGAATCTACTTAAATTAAAATGGAAGTCAAAAAATTTTGATAACTATAATCTTTTAGATAACAAGGTTAAAAAGTATTTTCAACTGCCTTGATGTTTGAAAAAAGAAAATATAAAAGAAAGAATATGAATATTAATGAAAAAATCGACTTTACCGGAAATTTAATAAATTTTATAGGTGAAAATAATACGCATCCTGATTCAGAAGATATCAGAAGTATAACCATCGACAGCATTGCACAGGCTTTTCAGAATTTTTGGATTTCTTTAAAGCTATCCAAAGAGCTTCAAAGTATTGATTTTGTTCAGGAAAAAATATCAGATCAGTTTAAAGAATCTGATCTTGAAGATATTGAGTTTAATCTTGATGGATTTATAAAAGATGCTCTTTTTACAAGGCTCTTTATATCTTTAGAAAGTCATCTTAAAACTATAGCACGTCACTTTGAAACAAAACCCTTTGATATTTATGACGATTCAATAAAAAATACATTTAAGAATTTACTTGAGAAGATTGTATTCTTTACTGATATTAGCGATTATGAAAAGAATGTTGTATTCTATTTTTTCTATCTGCGAAATACGATACATAATTTCGGAATTCAAAATAGAAAAACCCAGATTTTAGAAATTGAAGATCCAACGTCTGTTGTCAGTCAATTAAAATTTGAACTAAAGCTTATCAAAGGGAAAACTAATGTTATTTCATCTCTGGAACTCTTACTTCTTTTCGAACAAGTAATAAAAGTCATCATTAAGTTAAATTCATTAATTCCGACCAATGAAATAATTAAACATCCCTTAGCTGATTTTGATTATTAATTCTTTAAAAATCAAGACAATTTATAAACGTAAAAATGTTATATACTTTTTAAGGATGGTTTGTAAATTTTTATAGTAGATTATAATAAAAGATAGCGCGACGATTAGATGTAAAATACTTAAATTTATATGATTACAACTATAAAATCATCAATATGAATATACTACTAATTATTGCAATTATTAGTTTGTTGATTGGTGCAGTAATTCGATATTGGATTTACCAAAGAAAATTCTATAGAAGAAACAGTTCCGGACTTGAAGCATTCTCAAGCTATGAAAAGTCTGTATTTACTAAATTTTTTGAACTTATTTTAAAGTGGATATCATACATATTTATTATCATTAGTCTTCTATATCTATGGCGATATGCTCGACATTCAGAGTCTAAATCCGGAATCTCGGTAAAGATAGAATTAACGAAATAGTGGATTTTTGTAGTACTTAGTTATATTTGATAATTGATTACATTTGGAATAAGCGATTACATTAACATGAAAAATCTTAATTAATTTTAAGAATGATTCAAATAAAACCTACTGTAAACTATCAATATAAAAGTGATAAAAAGCTTTTTATTAAAGAGATCCCATTTATAAACCATCTTAAAACGCTTTTTATTTAAGTTAAATATAATACAAAAAAGCAAAACAATAATTATTATAAATTCAATAAGACATACGTTTGCTAAAGATTCTCAATCATATTTGAGTTTTCATGGTTATTAGTTTTTATCCTCGATTTTACATTGAGGATTTTTTATTTTAGTGATGTATATATTATTTGGCAACTATATACTTTAATGTATCAAATGTATGAAATTCTAGGTCTCTACATTCAACCTATGATATTTATATTTATTAGTAGCAGCGATGTTTTATTTAAAAATTATATCTGGTACATTAAAGTATATCATCCTTCGCTATTGTAAGTTCTTTAGTCAGAGATTTTTGTTTTAGTTCCTACTCTTGGTTAAGCTTTTCGGATTCCGCTTTAATTTTATCCCAAAACAGTAAATTAAATCAACAATATTAAAATTATTTACAAACATCACAATTACATTCATTCATTTCTTGAAATAACGTAATTAATCTTTATATGACAAACTTTGAAGTTGTTTTCACAAAAAATTCAGGATCGGTTTTCAATATAGGATGTAGTTATTTAATCATAATTATTAAAAAAGCACTTCAAAATATTCCTAACTTTGATATAAACTTTTAAAATAATACTCTCATGAATTCAGAAAACACCAATCAAGAAGAGCTGAACCAAAGTAATTTGGTAGAACATGCCAAAAGTTACATTGAGACGCAAAAACAAAACAATGAAGATGCGACTCAGGAAGGATGGTTTGAACTATTAATCAAGGACGATCTTGTCGGAGGTTGGAATGAAATAGTAGACAGTTTTAAAGACGCCTGGGAAGTGGCTAATACCATGATAGATTCCATGTTTGGAATGAATAAAGATCGAAAATAAGCCATGAACAAACAGAATCCCACGAATTGTGTGAGTTTAAAAAAGTTATTCTGAAAACTCCTTAACTTGAATGTTTTTATTTTTTCAGAATAACTTTTAATATTTGTAGACAACACGGTTGTAAAACACATATTAAATATTAGCATCCTCCCTCCACACGAGACTTCTTAATTAACCTCTCCTTGCTATTATACATGATGGATCTAATAAAAAAGACCGTCTTTGGGACAGCCTTTTTTAGATAAATATTTACTTATTATCATTAATATTCTTCCTCAAGGTATCTATTCCGAACCCTGTACATCCCTGAAACAGAAATTGTGTCAAAAACATCAGATACAAAACCTGAGGCAGATACAGAAAGTAACTCAGCCATGTGAAGGGATCCATTGCATAGATTCCTGTTTCGGCTTTAATAGGGTTCAGCTCCTTAGGAATTGAATTCAGATCATGGGTAAATAAAGCTACCAGGATAATAATGATTAAAAACACTGAGCTAATTCGTGTCCAAAAACCCAACATCAGGAATAAACCAAATATACATTCACAAAAAGCAGTGAAATTAGCCGTAAACTGTGGGAAAGGAAATCCTATAGTACTGATGGTATTGAACATATACCCCTGAAAAATAGGATGAAACAGCTTATTAAATCCTGCAATAAAGAAGAATAACCCAATTAAAATTCTGCATAGTATATAAATACTGGTACTATTTTTTTCAAAGTTTGATATTATTTTTTTCATTTTTTAAATTCTTTTTTGATTACATAATCATGAGCGTATACCATGAACCCTGGTAAGTCATGTAATCTTTAATGATACAATTGTTTATGTTGTTTGGAAAAATTATACGATTTAAGATACCTGTGATTGTATCTTAAAATGGAAGTTAAATTTTAGGAGGAATCCAGATGGAATAAAAAAATGAATAATAAGGGGCATCATCATACAAGAAGAAACGGTCTCCTACTTCTTTGCCCATAAATTTTTCAAATCCAAAAGAAGGAAAAGAGGCGGTAAAAAAGGATGAAAAGCTTGAACAATAATTACTATTGCACTTTAGTGGAACTTTGTTGTTTTCTTCAAGATAAGTCTTGTTACATTTCTGATGAGAATCTGTTTGGAAATTATGAAAAGTATTCAAAACAGTTGTGGAGAAACTACTATAATCTGCTTTGTGAATCAATAAATGAAATAGTACTAAAAACAGACCTGCTATTTTTATATAATACAATACATTTATTTGTTTACCTGTAATTCGGCTTTCCACTAACACAAATATAGTAAAATATCTGAGACCTTGCTTCTCAGACACAACCAGTTTAACTAAAAAAAGCAACCATTTAATACTTTAAATCAATAACTTACACATCACTGATTGCATTTTTATAGAGTATCTTAGCCATTTCGGAGTGAAACTTATTATAAAAAAGAATATATCCAAAAAACTGAAATCACTTCTTTATTCATACAACTCGCGTAGCATCAAAGCTTACTCCGGTTAATTTCTCTTTTTGTATCGCTTTTCTTAATGTTTCACTTACATATATAGCAGAGGTTATTTTCCAATAATTATTTTTTGGTGAAGGTTCTGTAAATGCGTTATAGGTATTAATTTTTGAAAATGAAAAAACAGGCTTTATAGTATGATCTGTACCTGGAACATACACTGTATTTTCCTTATCCAAAACATCCAGCATTCTATTGAATCGCGGAATATAATAAATCCTTTGTTCTTCACCTGTATTGATTACAGCCTCAATCCAGTCTACTTGCTCATTTCCCGATACATTATTGTCTACGACTGATTTCATTTTTGCAGACATTAAGGGCCACGCCAAACTATTGAGTTGATAATCCTGCCATACATCTTTTATACCTGTCAAATCATTACTTTTGATCAAACCCTCTTTACCTACCTCTAATTTAATGAGATGCAGCTCAAATGGAAGTTGATTTACCCCTTCCAATTCTGAAATAAGATCCTGAGCCAATGGAATTCCTTCTGGAGCAAAAGCACTTGCTGATGCCCCTTTCTCATCTTTCCAGCTTAATAAATAATACTTATCCATCGTCATTTCATTTTTTTATTTTCAACGTGTATTTTTAATAATCAGAATTATTGATTATCGGTTGTTTCAATTTTTGTTTAAACAGCTGCAAATCCTGCATTGATCTTTGCCGCAAATCTAATAATTACAGCCGATTAAAAGTCATATTATGGATCACATGAACAGGATTTAATATCCATTGTATTTCCTTCTATTAATAAGAAAACATGACAATATGTAGAGATGAGTAGTTTTGTATAATTCATACTTTTTACCTATTATTTGATCCCTGCAATCTTCGTCAGATATTGTATCTTTAGCCCCATTTTTAACACCAACACATTGTTTATAGTATGAAATATATTGTTTCATTGATCTTCCTTTCGCTTGCAATCATTTGCAGCGGTCAACAAAAAGTTAACTCTGCCAACACTGTGGAGAAAGTAATCATTAAAAAGAGCGACTGTATGTCAGGAGATTGTCCAGTCTATACGATCATTATTCATAAAGATGGGAAAGTTAACCTGAAGGCTCTAAGAAATATTCCTAACAATCTGAATGGTACTTACACCTCAAAACTGGGATATTTAGATTGGGAAGTGATTACTCATATGGATTTTACTACATTAAAGAAATCTTACGGAAATGTTAGATATGCCGATTTTTCCTCTACCGATCTTGAAATCTTTTTTACTAATGGGAAACCTAAAAAAGTACATGATCATTATAGTGAAGCTACTCCTGAACTCATAAAACTATATGAACATATCGACCTGCTTTTCATTAAACTACGCTGGAAACGAGTAAAGGGTTAGATTCTTGTTTTTTCTTTTCTTAAAAAACATAACAATATCCCAAATTAAAAAGCCTCCTGAAGATCATTTTCAGGAGGCTTTTATTCTTTTATTACAACGCATCCATGTATTTTGAATTATAATTAACATATTATTAATATTGATTTAGTGTTTTTACTTAAATATAAAATTAAGTATTAATACTGTAAAATTTAAATCAATTACTTCGTTCCTTTGACATATAACACTTTACAGTGATAAATTATAATTAAACCTTAAAAAACGATTATATTATGTCAAATCCTAATCAACAAATTGTCATTAATGCATGGAATATGCTTTGGGATAAAAACAAACATCCCGACTATTATTTGCCAGATGTTATTTTAAATGGTATAAAAGCCAATGGAATAACAGTAGACCCGTTAGGAAATTTAGACATCCCTAAGTACGGCCCTTTTACCTTATTTAATGAGCCTGTTCTTGGTAGTATTTCTATAGAATTCACCAACAATATTATCCATGGTCTAGAAACGATGTCAAACAATGGAATTGATGTACCCACTGATGGATTAAGCTTTCAGCAACGGTTAAAGTAGCTTCATTAGTATCTTCCGGAAAATTTGATGTGCTGGCAACCGGTTTAAGTATGTGCGCTATAGATTCTGTTTGGGCACTAGGTCACTTAACTGGCAAAAAAGAATTCAGTGCTGCCGATGCTGATGATTCACCAGGAATTGTTCAAGCAAAAAATTACCGTACTCAACTATTAAATCAGGGTGAAAACGGACAGTTCTTAGTAAGTACTTATTATGATAATAATGATGTATACAATGATATCACCAACGATCCAAACTCTATGTTTGCCCATAAGTGGCCAGTTTACCAAACATCTGGTTTGGGACCTGATGGAAAAACAAGAGTAACGGTAACCAGCCAGAGCCTTTCTTCTGAAACTACTACTGCCGCTCAAAATCCTGACAGCACCAGCCAGGTAGTGGGTTATGACGCTTATAATTCACATTCATATATTGGCCAGGGACTGATGATCAAATCAATAGATCATAAAATAGGTGAACTTCAAAACCAATATTCCGGACAAACAATACCAGCTTCTGTTCAGGCACAAATTGATAGACTGCAGCAGGCGAAAGATGCTACTTTCATTTTTGGTGAGAATACAAAACCTATTACTCAGGATAACGCTAATGGTATTAATGTAAATACCGCCATGAACAATGTTAAAAACACGAGTCCTATCACAAACAGTGAAATGACGAGTAAGCATAAAACCGGAATGAGCTTATCTAAATTGGCAGTTACCGATGATTATCCACTCTACACTGCTGCTATGGCTAGTGTTGATGAGATGGAAAAAGAGTTTTTAGAGCTTAAAGCAGCCAATGCATTATCTAGTAATCTAAAGGACAGCACTCCGGTTTCAGGAACTTATAATTTAACGATCCCAGTTCCTACAGTTACATTCAAAGGCAAAATCTCAACTGACAGTGGTCTGAGTGTAACCATCACTTCTATCACTCCTGTTATCCCGCCACTTACGTTCAATCTGGTACCATCAGATTCAGGAAGCAGCTTAGTGACTAAAATTTTGCAGCATTACGCTTCTGCTACTTATATCCATCAATTGGCTCAATCAAAGGCGAATGACGCATTAAACTCTGATAAAGTACGTGGTTATATCACAGACAGAATTAATCAGGCATTGAATAAAGTTTCGGATAATCATCAAATCTATTTACTATGGCAAATTTTGATATTGCAATTGGTATCAGCCAAAATGCACTCAACCAAATTACGTCGGCATTCTACGACCTTGGAAAAAATACAATTTTTAAAGGTTCTATCGATGCCTCAGGCATAACTGTTAATTGGCAGGCGAATACAGCACCTGTCATCAATCTTAATCCGCCCTCTCTGGATAAGGCTCAACAAATTGTAGAAAGCTGTGATCTCAATAAGTATCCGCGATTATTATCTATCGTATCTCCGGAAACTAAAAATCATGTGGCAGAATTTCTAGCTGATTCAGGTAACGGATTTTCACTTAAAATAGATGAATTCCAAATGACATTTGGAGATGATCCTGTAACAGTTCCTTTGTATGCAAGAGGAAGTGTGACTACAAATGGTTCACAAACCAGTTTAAACATTTTGAGTATTGCTATAACAGTGCAGGGATCTGTCAATCAGAATATCGTCAATAAATTTATCATTCCTGAAATGATGAATGTATTGGGCGGAGCATTAAAAGGGGTATCCATCCCACCTCTTTCCTTACCGAATATCAATCTTGGCGGGTCACGCGCTGCTATCAAAAATGGACAGCTTTTGGTTTTTGCCAATATTTCATCCAATCCTTCAGTACCTTCCATAGACGGTTTTGGTTTTCCTTCAAATGATTTCTTTGCTGTTCTTAGCAATAATACAATGCAACAAGAAGTCAACGCATCTGTAGCAGGAAAAACTTTTGGTCCATCCGGCTCTGTCGATTTAGGAATTACCCATGCAGATTACCATGCAACTGTTACAATACAAAATCCTAAGGTTTCTATTTCAGGCACAGATCTCCACATCAATATGGATCTTAAAGGATCAGCCGGAGCCAGCATTACCATAGCTTGTAGTCATCCCGGGATAGACTTCAATGTATATGCTACTCCTTCTCCAACCGTAACTTGCAGAACTTCAATAGACAATAATAACAATATTTCAGTACACGGCTCTTCATGTTCTTCATTTGCATCGATCGTGAACGTTACCGGCTGGGTTCCACCGATTGTCAGTGAGTTTGTTGACTTAATAGCGTCTGCTATTGCCTCAACAGTTACTGCTACGCTAAGCTCCCAAATTGTAGGAGCCATTTCTTTTGGTTCTTTTCAGCTACCACAGATTGGTGTTAATTATGGCGGTGTCAATCTAAATATTTCCGGTACAGGAATGAATATGGGAAATATACAGGGTTGTATGACCATTCAAGGAGGTATAAGCATCGCTTACCGTGCAGAACCAGCTCAAGTATATTAAGAAGGAACTGTAGCAAACACTACAAAATCAAACAAAATTAACCTTAAACCTTAACACGCTATGAATCCTATTATCAATACTCTTTTGCATGATGAATTAGCAAGATATGACCTCATGCTCGATCAGGCAATTGATGAACAAGAAGGATATTTAACCGATCTGGAAAAGAAAATGTACAAAAAGGGAAAACGCTTACGTCCTATAATGCTTCTATTGAGTGCAAAACTTAGCCAGCGTGAAGATTCCCCATTAGATGATAAAGTAATTCTTTCTGCAGTATCTCTCGAAATGCTACACGTTGCCTCACTGATACATGATGATATCATTGACTGTGCACCTACTCGCAGAGGATATCCATCCATAAAAGAAGCCAGAGGCTCCAATATGGCTGTACTCATAGGAGATTTACAATTCTTACAGGCAATGAGAGGACTGTTAAAAAGCGTAGTTGTACAGGAAGACATTTCCATTATCGAAAAAATACTAAAAGCGGGTTATGAAATTTGCATCGGTGAAATTGATGAATTGAGAGTGGATCCGGCAAAAGCCTATGATGATTTAACAGAAATGGAGTGCAGCTATATGAATATCATCGACCGTAAAACAGCAGCTTTATTTGGAATATCATGCGAAGCCGGAGCAGCATTGGCGAATTCAAAGTCAATTCATCTCGCTGCCTTAAGCCTTTTCGGACGGTATTTTGGGCAGGCTTACCAAATTATGGATGACATCAATGATTTTTTGAAGTCAAGTGATAATGCGGGAAAACAGCAGCATATAGATCTTGTGCAGAAAAAGCTCTCTCTTCCCATCATCAATGCCTTAAGAGAGCTACCACCCAACAATGCTCTTTATAACTATTTAACAGACAAAGCAATAGACGATACTGCTCTGCAAGAAGCCGTAGCTGCCGTTGTAAAATCTGAAAGTTTGTAAGCACTTATAATAAAGCCAGAGAAATTATGCTCAATGCAATCCATCAGCTATCTGTCTTTGGTGATTCTCCTTACAAATCTGCATTAGAATCCATAGCCTTTGAAGTAATTAATGGAAAAAAGGCTGAACAAACTGCAACAACAATTTAAACGATATTCCCATGAATGCATCAGCAACTTTACTGGAAGCAATTCTCAATATGCTTCAAAAGAAAATGATAGATTCCTCAAGTAACTATTACTTACCCAATCTACTAAAACAGTTAAACAATCCAAATATCAATCCATATATCGTAGAAGGCAGCTGGACTTTGGACAATCTATCAGGAGATAGTATAACTACGGGAGCTGATCAAATTTGCATACAAGCGACTCCCGATAATATTATCCAGATTCAGGTATCAGCTCTTCGCCACCTCAAATTGTATTAAGTTCCATCCAGGTAAATGGTCTTATTAATGCATTGCCGGAAAAACCGAACGTAACTGATCCGAACAGTGATGCTCCAAAAGTGTCTGTTGTGGTTGACTTCTGTACAATAACTGACAACCAAATTCCTTCAACCATAACGGTGAGTGGAAATTTTACGTTGAGCCAAAGTTGTTGTATTCCTGATAATGTAACACAACTTTGCAACGCATCTTCAGCCAAGTTCGGCACAGACGGTGACGGAACTTTCTCAGCAGTGATCTCTCCGAAACCAGCCAATTAAAGATGAATTGCAATGCGGTCATCACAGTTCAACCGGATTCATCATTTCTTGTAACAGTATCTTCTCTGGAAGCAATTATTCCTAATACAGCACTTACTATTTCGGTAACCATTGATTCAGCAGGAAAAGGAGATAAAAAAACGTATGAAAAATTAGCTGAAGAAGCCTTGAATTCCGATGGGGCAAAAACACAGATATTGAAACAGTTACAGGAACAATTATCGAGTCAATCAGCGCTTAGCCAAATAAGCAAGATGATCACCGATCAGCTCAATAATGTTTTCCAACAAACATTCTTTTAATCATTTAAATAAAGTTGTCATGAGGATTTTATTTTGGAACGTTCAAAGATTAGGCTGGACAAGTGATGATAATCGCAGAAGTATTATCGGCAATGTTTTTTACAGCCAGGCTCCTGATATCATGCTTCTTTGTGAGTTAACTACAGCCTCACAAATACCTCAAGCACAAAATGTGACGTATAGGCTTCAAAATTCATCACAATTATGTTATGGAGCAACGAATAATGACGGTTCCTTAATTCAGCTCCAAAGAATCAATCCTCCCGTTGGGGCTGGATATCCGGGAAGGCCTGGTGGTAATAATTTTGCCAATCTGGTAGATCGGGCACTCGCTTATACCGGCTTTCACAATAATTATCATATCTATGTATTTCATGCTCCTGCTTACTTTATAGGCGCTGAAAGAGCTGCTACATTTCTTACTTATGCCTTAAATGCTTTGCATGCGGGACAGAATTGGCTTGTCATTGGTGATCATAATGTAGAGCCTTACAAATTAACTCCTTTTGTACAAAACCATGCATTTCAATCCAGTACCGCTACTTACATAGGAGGAATACCTAAAATGTATGACTATGTTTTGACTAATAACCCAGTCAATTTTTCTTTGCAAACAATAGTCCCTGGAGGAGCAGGATCTGATCACCTACCCATTGTTCTTGATTTTTAACATTCTTTATACTAAAAACATACAAGATGACTTTAGCTGAATTAAATAATTTGTTACAGATTAACGATGGTAATCTCAGATTAACATCAGTTTCTTTACCGGATTGTCATTTTTCCGATCTACTCGAAGAATACAATCAGGGAAATGATTTAGTAATTAATAAAGCTGAAAAAACGGTTTCAGACAATGATATTACCATAACAGGAACCTCATCTTTTCTGAATTCTGAAAATCTTCCACTTACCGCAATATTCAGTATAGATTCATCAGGTAATCCTTTGGCATACATCAGGTATACATTAGTAGGAAAATCACGAAACAATTGGAAATTCAGCCAGAATTTCACGACCCTGCCAGCATTTTACTTTTCCAGTCCGCAGTCTGATTTTCTAGATTCACTTGTACTTACAGACTCTTACTATGTCTTATGTACGGGTGAAGTTAAGGATCCTTATAACGGAGAGCAACTTTCTAGAGGATTGAACTTCTACAGTGACTTTGATCCGCTAAACATCGTTGGCGTTTTTAATTCTGTTTTTAATAAATCGAAAACATTCATTCTGAAAGGACAGATCCATATTCCTAACGATCAACAAAATATTCCGCCTGTCCCTAATCAAGAATTCCCTTGGGATATGTCTGATCCTGTTCCGGGTATTAACTTAAGTGCAGACATAGGTATTGACATAGCCATTTCAGATAAACTAAAACTTACCAATACCAAGATAAGAATATACTCTCCCATCACCAGTGAATGGCTGTTAAAAAACAATTCCTACCAACCGATAGCTTCCATTGAAGGAGAACTTGCTATACCTAGTTTAAATGTAAGTGTCACGGTAAATGCATACTTAAATCCTGAGAAAAAAATCACCACTATCGTAGGCAGTTTTGATGGAGTATCTTTTAAAAATTTATTGGAGCTCACCGATCTAGCTAATGGAGATGGCCTAGCACAGGTCTTACCTTCGGATATACAGAAAGGTATTAAAACCCTTGAAAAATTAACCCTTGAAAAAGCCAGTATTACTATTAAAAATGATTTGAGTTCTTTGGGAATTACATCCATTTCTCTCGTTGTTGGATTACCTGGTCTCGCATGGTCTCCTATCGGCTCCTCTTTCATCGTATCTGATATTGATTCTGAGTTCATTATCATTAATCCATTTCAGGCAGGACGAAATGTTTCTTTGGCACTGAAGGCAACTCTCACTGTAGCCAATGCCCCATTTTCTGTTCTTCTGCGAGCCCCCAATTTTATGCTGACTGCAGAATTACAACATAACACCACCCTTTCACTCACTGACACTTTTAAAACCTATCTTCAGGATCTTCCGGCACCTCCCGATCTCACTATAAATGACATGTCATTTTCCTCTGATCTATCACAAGGTTCATTTAACTTTGACATGACAATGGCCGATGATCCTGCATGGACATTAAGTGTTCCTAAACCACTAACCATTTTTGACGTCCGTGCAGAAGTTTCAAAAGGCACCGAAGCAAAAGCTGCTTTCTCAGGCTCTTTGGAGTTCGCAAAAATGTGATTTCTGTTTCCTACAATACTCCTGGAGATTTTATGATTCGTGGAGATTTTCCAAAGATCAATGTTACAGATCTTATCAGTGAACTCTGTGATAATACAATAAAATTCCCGAAGGGCTTCGACATTGAATTATTGGATTCTACTATTTTAATACAAAAAGTACAATCACAAGATACTTTTTTCTTTGCCACCCAGGTAGATAGCTATGGTGCTTTCTTATTTCAGGCTGTACGTGACAGCGGTAAAACAGGTCTTGCTTTTGGATTTCAATTGGGAAGTAAGGCATTAAGTTCTATCAACGGACTTTCTATCCTTAAGCCTCTGGAAGATATATTCCAGCTCTCAGATCTTATGTTACTCGTGACCTCTGTAGATCCGAGTGCCATTACATTTCCTGATCTTGATAAGTTTCAAAATCCATATATTAAAGCCAAAAAGATCTCTATTCCTTCACAAACAGGTAATAATAATGGATTTTACGCCTATGCCAATGTTGTATTTGGTTCCAATGGCGGACAGGGAACGCTTTCTAAATTATTCGGGCTTTCCGGTCAACTGGGAATGGTTTTATTTATAGGTGAAAACCCGGCTAAAAATGCTAAATTCTTTATCAATCTTGATTTTAAAGGAAGTTCCGGGGTACTCAATGGCTGTACCATCAATGCTCAATTGGGTGCATTAATTGCAAACGGAGAACCGGGGCTATTTTTACTAGGTAATCTGACCACAAGCTTTGGATCACAAAAGGTAATTTTTACCCTTGAATTATTAATTGTTCCTAATGGGGCTTTTATTTCGGGTACTTTACAGGGATCTACTCCTAGCTTCCACCTTACAGATTCATTGAGTATTACATTCAGCCAATTAGCACTTGAAGTGGGTATCGACTTAGAAGGAATTCCTAGTTTTGGATTTACCGGACAAATAGATACAAGTAATGGGTTTGATAGTTCTATTGCTGTATTTTTTGATTCAGCGGATCCGGCCAAATCGCTATTAGCGGGAGCGGTAAGTGATATCAGTTTATTTGATGTCGTTTCAGTATTTTCAAAAAACATACGTGAAGACTTACCGGGATGGCTTAAAGATATATTAAAAAGCATTGCTGTTAAAGGGATGAATGCTTTTAGCATTGATAAAAGCTATTCTTCAGCATTGGATGATCTGGATTTAGAAAAGATCAGCTCAGCTTTTGCTGCACACGGCATTACAGTTTCTAAAAACATACAGGAAAGTTTGTTGGTTGTCAATACCCGTGGTAGTATCTGGAGTTTGGCAATAATGGATAAAAATAATGGGATCACTCATTATCAGTTGAAACTGAATGGAAACAAGATCGATGTAAATTTGGAAGCTCAATTATACCTTGCCCCTCAAAATACGGCAATAGGTAGTATTACGTTTCCACAAGGATTCAAAGCAATCGGAAATGTGAGTATTTTCGTCTTGCAATTGCAATCCAATACTGAGATTTTCCCTGACAAGGGTATTAAAATTAATGAAGAAGTCAATAGTATTAACTGGAATGTAGCCGGTATTGATCTCTTCAAGATTACCAGCGCAAGTGGCTCCGGAAATCCAGTTCTTTCCATGTCTACTTTTACAGATAATACACAAAAGAATGATGATCTGAAAAACCCTCATTTCCTAATCGATGGAAAAGTAAGTTTCTTAGACATTAATGGGATTAGCATATATGTCAACATCCGAAAAGAAGGAATTAATTTTGAAATAAAAGATAAATACTTTTTAGTAGATGTAGATGTACAAGGTAATTTTACAAAATTAGATGATTTCTCAGTATCGGGATCTGCCGTTGTGGGCATTACTGAACTCAACCTGGGAGCAGCAGGAACAATACCTATCAATACAAATATTAAATCAAGCTTAGGTATTGCCGTAACTACCATTTCTCAAAATTTAACGTTGAATGCCAATGCATCACTCACTGTAGAAATTCTGGGTGACTCCTTCAATTTAGTAGATGTAACCATCAGTATATCTCAGTCTTTCTTTAAAAGCTTACCGGATACGATTGGAAAACTCCTGATCGATGCAATCCTGAAAGAGCCTCTGAAATGGCTTAATTGGGTTAAAAATGGTTTAATAACTATTGCGGGTGACGTCGTACAGGTTTTAAAAGATATTTTCAAGGTTGTTTCCTGGAAAAATATCTGTGATCTGATGCAGCAGGTAGGTTATGCTTTTTCTGAAATTGTTAAAAGTATTGTTCATGTTTTTGGAATAGCAGCCACAGATGTATGGAATTATCTTATTTCGATCGCTGAAAATTGTGCAATAGATGCAGTAAACCATTTAACAGGGTCTGCAAATCATTACACACTGTTTGAGTATTCTCAATCGTTCTTGAGTACCCTTGGAGGGACTGAGGATGCACAACGATTATTATTCTTATACTACAACAATCAGGAAAGTCTACAAAACTCTCTTATGATCAATTCTGAAATCTGGAACGAATTTATTGCCCCAGACAATCAGAAACTATTACAAATAAAGCCTGCAGAGACCACCATCATTTATTTAAACAAAATAAAAAGTGTTTCACCACATATGAGTAAGGATATTGATGAGGTCATCTCTATTCTAGCGGAATATGAGCATTTGGAAGTGGATGTGTTTATCGAAAAACTAAATTAGTCATAGAAGAATCATTTCTTCTCAGATTGAGAAAAAACAAAGGAAGATAACTGTAGTAGAACTAATAGTATAACTTTTTTCAAGACTGCATTCTTATAATTATTCAGTTTTTTGTTCAAATTCTTTAAGAACAGTAAAATAATATTTTCCTTTATTTTTTTGGAAATAAAGTTTATCACCAACAATGTTATTTCCAAGGAATGTTCGTTTGATGATCAGAGCATTTTTTTTACAACAATCCACGGTAACTTCTATAGGAACATGGTTCCAGTAATTAACCGTTTTTATGCTTACATCTTTACCGAGCCACTTATTTTCTTTTCTGTCTATGGAAACATAGGTACTGTCATCGGTAACTTTCTGATGCAGGACAATATTTACTCCTAATGCTTTGGTCCATATCTTTTTCTCCTGTGCTTTCATCAAAACACTCAATAAAATAAGAACCAAAGTCATTTTTATTTTTATATTCATTAAAAAGCTCTGTTATTTTATTCTTGTATAAACATATCCGGGAACTTTGCTTCTATCTTTTTTCTGAGTTAGGATTAAAGAAATATATTTTTTATAATATTCCTTTCCATTCTCTTTCTCCCCTGTATTCCAGTAACTGTCTGCTAAATTCAGATAAGCAACGGTTCTATTCGGGGATTTACTGATAATTTCCTTCAAAAGTTCAATAGCTCCAGTATAATTCCCATTATTTAAAAGAGCAAATGCGATATTATTGTAACTATCTACATTACTTTGAGATAAGGAAAACTTCTTTTTAAAATCCAGCAATCCTGTTTTATTAAAACGTTCTGACAACACAGGATAGCTCAATAAATCTACATAAAGTTTTTTAAGATCCTTATATGGTTTTATGATTCCTTGATGATCAAAGAATGTCAAAGATTTAAAACCTTTAGAATCGATTTCCAAAGCTTCTGAATCTATATTTTTTAAGGGAAGATTAATATTTTTAGTAAGAATTTTAAAATTCTGATCTTCACATTCCTGACAAGGATTATAGAAATTAACATTTTTTATGTACCAATCTTTTTTATATAAAAGGTTTACAGCTCCATATAATCCGCGGTCACCTCCATAATGTATTGTGATCTCAGAAGGATTTGTATATCCTAGACTGGTATTTTTGAGAGCTGTAATCTCAGGTAATTCAAAACTACTGGTCTTTTTATTTCCAAAATGAACAGTAACAAGATTCTTTTCCAACACAACCTCATCCTGAAGATGATCAAGATCCAGATCATAATAATTGGATTGTGCTGATAAAAAATTCAAGAAGAATAGGCAGGTAACTGATATTACTTTGAAGGCCTTATTTTTCAATTTTATCATCATATTCATGAATTCCAATTAATTACTTATTTTAAGACAGAGAATTAAAAAATAATTTTCCCGTCATTAACCCATCTATTTTGCTTATTCCAGCTTCCTCCACAATCTCCTTGCAATTCAGTCACCACTTTTCTTTTCGTAACATCAACAATCACACATAAATAATTCTCATACAATTTTTTACTCACACCGTCATCCACATAACCTTTTGATATATAATCCAGTACAATGTACTTTTTATTAGGAGACATACTCAAGATCTGTCCACCTGAATAATTCTCATTGTCATATCCCTGTATTTTGTACTTCTTGCCTCCTTTTAAGATAAATGGTTTTTTATACATCTTAAATTCTTCATTATACTCACTAAAACCTAGCTTACAACTTTTCACTAAAGGAATGAGTGGCAATTTATTTTTTGTTTGGGCCAGAATAGTCGTGGTAAATAATAATAGAAATATAATAATAGCTTTTCTCATAATTTTGACTTTAAGTTTGTGTATCTGCTACTTGCAGAAGTCATTGTATACTTTCCAGTGCCACGAAGCGGGCCATAAATTTCTAAAATTGCCTTTTCATATGTAGCATGATTTTCGTTCCAGTCTGCAGGGTTTTTAGATACCTTTTTATTGGCCGCAAAAAATTGATCAAGAGCATCTCTAAAACAATTTGAAACGTGTCCCGGTCTATTCACATCATGATCCAAAACAGTAGCTTTTCCAAGTTTTGATTTTACAAAATCTTTGATATTATTGGTATAACCGGTAGGTTTTTTATTAATGGCAGCATGTAATCTTTTAATAAAGTCAACGATCTGTCTTGCCTGAAAATCAGAATCTTTGCAGGCATTAATAAAAGGTTCTATAGGAGCACAGACCACCTTTTTTTTATTTTTAGCGGCAACAAATCCTTTTCTGATCAAAGTTTTTAAAGCACTTCCTGTTGTATCATTATAATATGCCTGATATTTCTTAATGGACGGTTTATTTTTTTGAGGAATTTCAATTTCTTTTACTTTCCATCCACAATTCTCAAAAAGATCTTTGAATTTATCGGGGAAATCCTGTTTAAACTCCCACATTTGTATAGGCAGCTCTCCATATCCTTCCGTTGTCATCGTTTTCTGCATGGCTCCAACAGTTAAAGCTTCACTATCATAAGATTGCACAGAATCCATATTTCCTTCATTTTCTGACATTGCCAAAATAATCTCTTTTTCCTCTGCTGTCACCTTTCCAGAAGAAACAAGTGTACTCCAATTCTTAAAAGATCCTAACTTCAGGGAGCCATCATACAATGGACCGTATACCGATCCGTATTTAACACAAGTAACATCATTTCTATACTGAATTCCACATGTTTGTTTTTCGGGTACTGGCGCTCCTTTTGCCTCAATACTATCCGGGTTATGAACCTGCCCGCTATCTGTAATTTTAATATCAACCTGCCCATAGGTACAAGGAATTGTACTTTGCTGCAACAATACGTGTTGTTCCTGAGACTTATAGGTTCCTACTTTTTTCCATTCTCCTAATTTCATCACACTGGCACAAGGAAGTGCAGCATTAGGACTTTTAATACAGTTTCCTGTAAATACAAGACTTTTAGGGTCTTTTTCTTTTACTGTTGCTGTTTTCTTTTCCTGAATGGTGGGGGTATTGTAATTTACCACCATTATTCCTTTGGGATTGGTACATAATGTACATTCCAAAGTCGCTGTATCAATGACAACTTTCAGGCCAGCCTCAGCCTTCTCTTTTTCGGCATCTGCTACACGTTTGTCATCCATCTTTTTCCTGTTATCTGCTTTCTGCTGATCAGTTGTTGGAGCAGTATGATTCTCGCCGTTATTGGACTTACCCATAATAATGATGTTTTAAATGGAAATTGTGCTTCTTACTTTTATAAATCCTTATTCAAGCTGAGTCTTTTTGTGTACAAAGACTCTCTTGAACTCAGTAGACATTCTCACTTATTGCTTATAAGACTGTCATTTTTATAAATCACTTCCTTTATTGTATTTTGAGAATTTTCCAAATCATTGTATTTATAAATCTTCCAGACTCCATCTTTCTTTCCATTATTATAATTTCCTTCCTGAGATTTTTCTTTCCAATAGCCATCTTTCTTCGACTGTTTATTAAATTCTCCCTCACCATCAATTTTTTCAATAACTGTTTTACGAAAGATATATTTGCATTGATAGCATTGATCAATCCTGTTGATGTATTTGCCAATAGGTTGATCTCTTTTAAAATTACCGAATACGATGGTATCTGATTTTTCTATCAGAAGTATTTTCCCGTTTAATTCTCCTTTATACAAAGAATAGGAAAAGTTCATATTCGGAAAGATAAATTTTCCTGTCTTTTTTTGCCTGATATCGCCATAAAAAATATCCCCTTTGTAATCTACCTGTTGATATACAATAGGTTCACTTACACATGACACCATAAAAAGGAGTATAACGAGTTTATAAAAATTGGAATTCATCATTTAATTTTCTTATTATTCATGTTGATAATAAAAGGTGGTTCCGGCAACAGAAGTATCTGGATATTCCATAATATTATCAATTGAACCCTTTTTGAACCTTATATTATTATACAGATTAATCTTATTCTCCATTTCCTTTAAGCTGTCTTCATATTCCAGCTTTTCAGTCTTCAATTGGCTTTCTATCTCAGAAATTCTAGTTTCCCAATCTTTTTTATTTTTAACTTTTTCATTTCCAAAATCAAATGGATAACGCTCTGGTTTTCTTTATTTTAAGTCTTTTTTATAATTACCAATACGCTTTTCGAAATCTTCAAGGTAAATTTTCTGTTTTTTATTTTATGTTATCCTTTTGGGAATCTGGATTTTCAGGGTTAATTTTCTTTATGGTTTTTGGAAATTTAGAGTAATCTATTTTTTTTACTCTTTTCAATTCTGATGGAAACTCTATAGAAATTCGGTTCAAATTAGAATTATCAAAGTGATAATCTTCCGGCTTTTTGTTTTCCTTTCTATAGACATTGTTTTCTTTAAAATATCCCCCTAATAATTTAATATCAGTCTCTGATAAGAGTGTATAGTCAATTACTTTTTTTTGATTTTCATCGGTATAGTAATAAAATTTTGAGGCTTTCCACAATGGAATGTAATCCAAATCACTTATTTTTTCTGTTTCAATATAGATAAAAGAGACAGGTTCTTTTTCTTTGTATACATAGCCATTATCGAAAGCTCTATAAATCGCTTTATCTTTATGTACCTCTAAAGTGCTATAGACATATTTAGAATTAATTTCTGATAAATTATCGTTGTAATAATATTCATAATATTTTACAGAACTACATGATACTATTGTTAATAATAAAAATATAAAGAATATTTTTTTCATCTTTTTTATTTTATTTCAATTAAATATTTCTTTGTTTTTCCAAGGTTAATCATATCTTGCCATTGCCATTGATAAAAAGATTTATATTGAAAATTGCTATTGAAAGTACCATCTGTTTTCTGCCTGTAATCCAAATAATTCTCTAGAGTTTCACTATTGGATCTAGAGTTAGAAAGCTCTTCATATGAATTTGCTTTTTTCCGTTCTTTTTTCAACCTTTCTAATTCTTCTTCTTTTATTTTTAAATTTTCTTTTTCTCGTGATAGGGTCAACTCATTAGAGCTTATTTGAGACAACTCTTTTCCTTCAAGACTTATCACATCATTTGTTATAAAATCTATGAAATTTGTTTCAAAATTTGTAAAAGAATATTTACTGGTAACCATTCCCTCTAAAGAGGTATATTTTTCATTAAGTAAAGTCAAGCCCTGTAAATCACTAATTGGAATATTATCTTTTTTAGAGATAGCTTCCAGCTTTTCTAAATTCCCAATATTCGGTTTTATGACGCTATTTATTTCAATGGTTAAGCTTTCAATTTCGCTTTCATAGTCTTGTTTATATTTTTGTCCATCTTCTTTTACCTGATATTTCCCCATAACTTGTGCTTCAAAAGGATGTCTTAACCCGAAAGCATGACCTAGTTCATGTATAATCAAAGAAGCTGCATCTTTATCAGTAAGAGCAGAATTGAAAATTTGTGCAGTTCCAGAATTTATTAATGAAAATGCTTGTATTTCTTTTTCCGGAGATCCTGCTCCATGTATATCTTCTGTGTAAAAGAAATAGATTTTACCATTTTGGTCTAACTTGAATGAGTTTGGATACAATCGATTATATTCTGCTTTTTCCTTTACAAAATCTTCATACAGAACTTTTATTTTTGGATCGTTCCAGATATTAGTTACTTTATGATCCTCATGCATCTTTTTAGCTTTTTTCAAGTCACCGCTTTTATAACCATACTTATTATCAATATCTTTCAAAAGATTTTCAATATTTTTATTAAGTAACTCTTCTCGTCTTTGCTGATCTGCCTTACCAGAGTTATTCGCTTCATATCTACGTCCTATCAGTTCATCATATTTAAGTGCTTTCTGCTTACTTGTGGCTGAATATTCCAAATATCGTTTTCCGTCAATATCATTGAATGAACTTTTAAATTCGCTTTCCAAAAAAGTCACTTGTTTTGTAGTAGCAGCTAATTCTCCAAAAATATATGCTTGATTAAAAGAATTCTCATTAAATAATTGTACTATATTTTTTATTAAATCTACATGAGGAATATCTTTTGATTCAGTGCTTGCTACAGTGCCAAAAGTCACCTTAACGGGTTGTATAATCGTCTTATAAATGGTGTTTCTTTTTACGATAAGCTTTCCTAATTCCTGAGGCTGGCCTTTTGCTTTTGCTATAACCATAACATCTTTATCCAATGCTCCCGTACATTCAATACTTATTTTTTGAGGAGTTCCTTTTACACTTAATTTTATAACACCAGGAGATATTCTGATGTTATCATCAGAACTCGTTAATTCAATTTCACCCTCATTGGTTTTACTTTTTACAGATGCCTCATTAGCCTTTATATATAAAAAGACCTTACTTTTTTTATTGTCTTTATTATGATCAGTATTTGGTGCCCAAATACTTAAATATGAACATAGATATTCTTTTTTATCACCATAGGTTTTCTCTTTAGGAGTAATGCCAGATAACTTTTCATATTTAGAAGCTAATCCTTCAGCATAACTTTTTTTATCAAATCGATCAAAACCAAATTCCCCATTATACTGAGTATCTTCTTTTCCAAATTTTCCATTTGCATTTAATTGTGACCGGTAAAAATCAATACAAGCAACAAAAGTCTGTTCCAAAATAATGTTATCCGGAATCGGAGCTCCAATTGGCTCAATACTTTCAGGTATATTCACTTGTCCGGAATTTGAAAACTCCACATTCCCACTTTCCGGAGGTGTTCCCGGGATAGCTCCAACTCCCGGCATAAATGATTTCTTCAACAAAACTTCGTTATCCTGTACTTTTACACTTCCAACATTTTGCCATTCTGTAAGAGTATTTAAAACAAAACCATCCTCAAAGATAAAATTAAGAACCTGTTTTTCTACTACCGTTCCGGTAAGTTTATCCTGTGTTGTGGGCACATCATTCAGTACTTTAAAGGTTCCCGAATGGGCATTGAATTTAATTTTTGCTCCATCTATGGCCAACAATAAACCTTCTTCTTTTTTATCCTTCTCTTCATTCTCAGCCCGTTTTTCCACCATCTTTTTACTGTTCTCCGCCTTCATTTGCTCATTATCCTGAGCAGGAGCCTGATTCTGAGTTTCAAGAGCATTTCCCTTTCCCTCATCTTTTAGCCTATCCATAATAATGAATGTTTTAAATGAGAATTTTGTTTTTTGATTTCTATAAAACCTTCTTCAAATTGATCTCCTTTGCAGACAAACATCCCTCTAAAATGATCAACATCTGATTCTTCCAGGTTTTCTGATGACACTCTCAACGTCAATGTATTTCCGGCTTTTACAGGAGTCATAATTTCTGTAAACCCTTCGGCGGATTCTCTTTTCATTTTAGTATCAAATGAATTCAATAAGCCATTAAAAAGTAATCCGAACATATTGTAACTTCCCAAAAAGTCTATCAACGTTCCCTCATCTTCCAGCAAATCACTGATCTGACTGAAATAATGATCCACTGCTTCTCCTTTATGATTTTCAGATAAGTTGGCTAGGATTTTAGTCCATCTTAATCGTAAGAAGAGTACATTATCTACTGCCGTAATATTTCCTTCATCATCTACTCTACACTCTATTTCATCAAATAAATAGCTGATTTTTTTTAAAAACTGATCCGTAGTGCCATCTCCTTCAGAAAAATCAAAGTGAGTCACCAGGACTTGAAAGTCATGCTGATCCTTTACTTTTCCATAATAATAGACCTCCACTTCCCTTACATAGCTTTTTTGCGTGGAATAAAACGGATTTTTTTGTTCTATAACAATGGTCTCCAAGCGATAGGTCTTTTGATCAAGATTTTGCAATACGTTTACGGCCATACTTAATATATCCTTCTTTGATAATCATTATTGGGATCCATTCCCATCCAGTCTCTATTCGCTGACCAATGCAGGTATCCGTTTCTTAGGGTTCTCAATAGTTCCTGCCATCGTAGTCCTGTAACCTGAACTCCAGGGAGATTCGTGATCGGATTTCCATCCTTATCTTTACCTGTCGTTGGCTGCTCCAAAGCAGCTTGTGCATTAAATCTTTCTGCTTCTTTACCAAGATCTCCATCTTTGATGAATTGCCAAGGTTTCCCCTCTCCAAAGACATAATTTTCCAGATGTCTTTTTGCAGCTGGCAGATTCTCATCATTCTCAATAGAATAGGTAGTCTCTGTTTTTGTGATGATTTTATGATTATAATAATTGATTCCATGTTTTTCCATAAAATGAAGGGGAATATAGCTGTATTCTTTTCTCAGAAAACGGACTCCTCTTATTTTATGGTATTGGAAAATCCATAAATGGCTTTCTTTTTCTATACTGATCTGACCATCATGATACCAATGTCCATCTTTAATTTCCTGCATTCTCTCCTGCAACCTTTTCAAAGCATTCCAGGAACTATAGGAGTTGAATCCTACACCGGGATGTTTATCTGCTACTTCAATCTCATCCACGATTTCGGTTCCATTTTCATAGGCCCCGCCGATATCACAGTGTACACCCGGAAAATCTTTCTCAACACTTCCCGGAAATCGGGTCAATGAAAAGTTCTCACGATGTTCATCCATTGCTGTAAAATGAACAGCTTTGTAATAAGGCCCCGGGTTTTTGAGCTGAAGCTGCTCAACATCATCTCCAAAATTATTAGCAGATCCGAAAGTTGCATGCAATGGCCCACGATATCCTACTCTTTCAAATGCACCCATATCCCCGAATTCCTCATAAGAAGAAACGGTATCATAAACTCCGATGAAACGAACATCCAGTTCCAATTCTTCCAATTCTTCCTCAGTAAGAACGTCTTTGCTTAGAAGATAATATCCTAAAAACCCAAATTTAGGAAGTTTGCCATCCACCAAATAGGCTGGGTTTACCTCAATTTTATCTTTATCTATCCAAATATCTTCATATTCGGCAATCAGCCCATCATTTCCATAAGACCGGCTTTCTCTGTATCCTGAAAACTTTCTGCTTTTCTTAATTTCAACATCCTTAGGCCTCTTATTTCCATTGATTTCATAGGAAAAATTTCTCGCTGCAGCAGCGCCGCGGCTGAATCCAAAAGTATCAATGGTAATTTTGCTGAGTACTTTTTCTGAAGAATGTAGTTTCTTGAGCGCATCAATTCTATCTGCAACCATTTCACAGCCTTTTCTCACTTTCCCTCTTACTCCGGTTTGTCCGGATCCATATTGAAATCCATCATCCACATCTCTGTGGCCATCCAATGTTCCTATCCCTTCAACATATACTCCATATTCGTCTCTTTGGGAGCATTTATACATTCTGGCTACATTGGTGTAATCATTACTGTAGCTATTGTCAACTCCTTTCTTATCTAGCCAGCCTCTATGGCTTGCTTTAAGAAAACGCACAGATTCTTCATCATCTTCAGAGATTTCTTTATTTTTTAATCCATCATATTTTTTTTCCTGTGCTTCAGTAGTTAATTTGATAGCCTTTTCTTTGGCTAGAATTTCATCTTTAGTATCAGTACTTTCAATCTTATTCTTTCCATCTCTGTATTTCTCCCGCATTTCAGTATTCTTGAGACTATTCAAAGTACCATCAAAGAAAACACCTATCTCCAAGTGTATTTCATCAATTGGAGGAGTAGAGTTTCCGGTATTATATACAAATGTTTTTCCCATAATCAATACTCAATTATAGTTCGATATGTATTATTTCTTTCTGGATTTAAACATCTCCAGATTTTCTGTCTTAATAAAAGCTTCTTTACCATTTTCGCCTTTTAACAACACTGTAAAAAAGCTATATGCTTCGTTTATTTTAATCACCAAACTGGCTTTCGTGGACTTCGGATCGTTTCCAAACACCTTCGAAAATGCCTCACTAGCTGACTTTTCATTAAGTTTACAGCCTGCTCCATATCTTACATTCTCAGCATCCATTACAGAAAATGAAAAAGACAGGGGTATAGCCTTAAGTTCATTATCTCCAAGAGGTTTTTTAGTGAAATCTAACTGATCCATTTCGCCATTAATCATTATCATTCCTACATCTGTCAAAGGATTTAGCTGTCCTTTTTCAGGCAGTTCGAAAACGAGTTTCCAGTTATATCGAATTCTATAAGAGTCCCATAAACCAAAAGGAATAGGTTTCCCTTTATTTTCCTGTTGTACTTTTAGAGGAACAATTTTTTCACTGGTATGAATTTCCTTTAAGTAATCCTCTCTGAAAAAACGATTCTCATGGCTATCCAGCTTGGCAATCTCTGATTCAGGAATAGTTACTTTTTGCCTAAATACCTTCCTATTTCTTTCTGAACACCTACACCGGCCACCCATACCACTATCACTCCTCCAGGAGCCATTCCTATGCCTATTTTATTATAGTTTAAATGTTTTATATTTCCGCTTCCATTACTTGCTTTAATGTCATATCCTTTACTGAAATACTCTTTTATTTTACCTGTGTCTACCTGAGTATCTATCATATAGAATTGATTTTCCATATACGACATCCAGGTAAAATCAAGACGAGTAGGAATCCCTTTAAAACTATTCCCCATCCCATTATTGATGGTTCCCCAGGTATTTCCTCCCGGTGATAAACCAATGTCTAATCCTACCCATTCCCCGCCTTCACATTCTATTCCTCCTTTATATACCTCCATTGGATATCCTAAAGGAGCAGAAGTTCCCTCTGTCCACTCATATTTTGTCATTGTTGCTGTTTTTTTATGATCCTTTTTTTCCTGACATGAAATCTGGGTAAAAAATAAAAAGCTTAACAGATATTTTATTATTTTATTCATTATAGCCATCTTCTAATCTTCAATACCATGAAACCTATTTTCATGTGTTTTTTATCCTTTATTTACTTTAGCGTCAATCTTACCTAACATTTTAGCGACTCCCGAACTCTGTAACAAAATGTCTCCATTCTTCGCCTTATGGGTAGTTGTAGAAGTTGTTTCCTTCAAGTCACCTGTTACATTAATCGTTTTATTTTCATTAACGGTCTGTTTATAATTTCTTGAAGTAAACTTATGATTATTGGTAATATTAATCGCATTATCATTTCCTACAGTGGTTTTCATATCCTGTCCTACATTTATCGTAAGATTTTCTCCAGCATTGAATGTCATATTCTTTGGAGCAGTGACAGTAATATTTCCTCTTCCGTCCATGAAATAATTATTTCCACTAGGATCAATAATCGTAACACTTCCTTCAGCATCATTCATCAAAACTCTGATCCCACTTCTGGTTTGGATTGATTTTAAATGATTGTCTACACCGCCGCCCATGGCTGTTCCACCATGAAACATTCCGCCCATCACAAACGGCCGGTCGGGATGATTGTGCACAAAACCTACCATTACCTGGTCTCCAACCTCCGGTATGGCAACATATCCTCTGTTTTGGGTAATCTGATCGGTACCTCCTGCATCAGGAGCCATCATCCGGATGAAATTGGTGGTATCATGCAGCTGCCAGTCGAATCTTACAGTCACTCTTCCCTGTCCCAGCGGATCTGTATTGGATATTACGGTAGCAATCTGAGGTTCTGCAATGGGAACTGTAAAATCAGGAGTTGGAATATATCCTGTATCAGAGGCTATAGCTTCAAATCTGCCTTCATAACGTCCCAAAGTATCTACCTCATGAATAACTTCTGTGACCATTAGTTTGGTAAAATAAGATGTTTGATTGCTGTCTGTTTTCCTCATATTAATATCAGCAACACATCCCGGATACAGAAAAGGGATAGTGGTACCTCCTGAAACAGTAAAAACATCCACAGCTCTGCTGCCTGCTGTACTGGTTTGTGAGATAACTACGTCCATATCAGTAGCAGCCTTTATCGGAGCCACTTGTAATGATGGGGTTTTAAAAATTTTATCATTATTCTGATAGGCTGTTTTCGCCAGATTTCCGACATGTTTAATAGGCGTTTCCCCAGAAGTGAGTTTAGCATTGGAACTGCTGTTATATCCGTAAAAACGAGGTTTGATGTGAACAGCCTTCATCTCTACACTAATATCTGAAACATTACTGCCATAGATCAGTTCTACGGCTTTATTCTGCGGGGGCATATTTCCGAAATGAAGGATTTCCCCGTCATAATAGAATTGTTCACCATAGGCTTCTGCCATTCTGCAAAGGTAATTGTAATGAGTTTCGTTGTATTGGGAACTGTAAAGAATCTGAGCGGATGCCTTAGCATTCACTTTCACATCAAATTTGCTGTTTTCTATTCCCTGTTTGATAACATCAGTAGCAATAATTCCCATATTCACAGGTTGATCACCTCCAAAACTTTGGGTATGTGGAGCAGCATCCAGAAGAATTGTAGGACTGTATCCTTTCAATACAATATTTCCAAGACTGTGATTTTCCTGGCTGAATCCTACTTTTGTAATGACTCCTACAAAAGTTCTTTCAGGGCTTCCCTCTACATCTTTATATTTAAAAACTACTGTTAAACGTTTTCCTAAAAACTGCTGGGCCTCTTCCAGATCATGGTTTTGTACCCCATCTAAGGTGTCATGTGCCAGTGTCAGTTCAAAGTTATGATGCTTCTTTACACTTTGCTGTAAGCGGAAGTGTTTGAAGTGTTTGATCATTTGCCTTCAATTACGATATCCAGCTTCACCACACGGTTGATTCCAGGAATATGATTCTCCGAAATCTTTTCGGAATTCGAGGTATTATTATTCATATTAATGTAAGGTGTTTGGAAGGCTTTTGTACTCAGAAAAAAATTCTAAAAACAATCTCCTTTATATAAAATTATAAATTTTTTACGATATAAAATCTACTTTTATCCGATTTATTTTAATAATCACAGGAAATTAACGAGGATACTTTCCCTGATTTTGACGTATGTATCAGAGCCAAAAAAACAGAACAGTATCTATTGTACCATTCTGTTTTATATGTACTTGATTTTTTAAGACACCAGATTCTTACGCTGTAGGCCAAGCCCCATTGTAAGCAGAGTTCCCTAAATCAATTTGTTCTGCACTTACAACAAAAGTGATATACATACTGTTTTCATCTACTGCATCGAAGTCTACTTCGTGCTGGATTACGTATCCATTCTGCCACTTTAAAGTTGTTAATGTTCCTTCCTCGTGAGACTTGTTAAAAGTAACTTCTCCCACTGTAGGCTTGTACTTTCCGTTGAGTAAGCTCTCCAGAATGTCAGATTTTTCTGTAGCTTCTACTGTAATTTTGATAAGAGCGTTAGAAGGGTCTGATGCTACACGTCCAGATACATCTGTAGATCGTGCTACACTGTAGTTAAGTTTTAATAACTTTTGTCCTTCTCCGTTGTTGAATTTTAAAATACCTCTTGAATTTCTTTCTGCCATGATCGTAAATTTTAATCGTTAATATTGTGTGATTTGTTGTTTTATATCACCAAATATAGATCTAATTAATATAACAGAATAGTATTTATTTGGAAATCTGAAAAAGTGTAGTAATTCTACGACTAACACTTGTTAGGTAAAATATAATCTGAAAATCATATACTTATAATTCCATAATCGCTTAAACACTGTACCAGAAACCTATTTCACATCAAGATACATTGACTCCAAAAACATGGCCTACCAATGCTGTAATTCCCATAGCTACCGTTTCCCAGAAACAGATTCTCAGGACAGCAATTTTAATACTGGAGCCTCCAGCTCTGGCAGAAATAGCGCCTAAGAGCATTAAGAATATCATAGAAAAACCATATTGGAAGTAAACCATTTGCTTGATAGGAGCTAAAAGAGAGACTGTAAATGGCAATAATGCTCCTACTGCAAATGATCCAAATGATGCAATGGCTGCCTGTAAAGGTTTTGCCTGGGTAATTTCATTGATGCCTAATTCATCACGGGCATGGGCTTCCAATGCATTATGTTCTGTAAGTTCAATAGCAACCTGCATCGCCGTTTCTTTTGTACAACCTCTTTTTTCGTATACCTTGGCCAGCTCCCGAAGCTCTATTTCCGGCATTTCTTCAAGCTCCCGTTGCTCCCGGATCAGATCTGCTTTTTCTGTATCTTCCTGTGAACTTACAGAAACGTATTCCCCGGCAGCCATAGACATTGCTCCTGCAATCATTCCTGCCAAAGCAGCTAAAATGATAATATGCCGCTCTGGCTCTGCTGCTGCAACTCCTATAACAATACTTGTGGTGGACAGCAATCCGTCGTTGGCTCCTAAAACGGCTGCCCGAAGCCAACCTACCCTGTTTACATAATGCTTTTCCAGTTGATGATGCATATTAAAATCTTCTATATTTGGTACTATTTTAATGATAAGCCTGGAGACAAAAGTTATAATAAGGAGGCTTTGTTCCTAATTTATTCGGAAATCTATGAATATTAACTTTAGCTGTGCTTGCTTTCTAAACTTAGCTTAAAGTTATAAATGTTTATTCAAGAATGATTTTAAATTATATGACTTTTATTGTGGGTAGAACCTCATCTGTTCAAAGCTATAATTGGGATTTGTTCTCAGTAAATCTATTAATGTCTTTAATTCTGATTCTTCCCAGCTTTTTTGAAACATTTCATCATGAATCAACATCACTACATTATTTTTGGTAAATGTTTTATCGGAAATACAAAGCTTCTGAACTGCTGTATACATATCATCGACTGTCTGAATAGGGGTACCATCAGCAGGACGATGCTGCCATTCTATATCCCACCCTACTACTTTGTAGCCTAATGCTGCTAACTGATCTGCTGTTTGTATTCCATTGGTAATATCATTCTTTGCTCTTCCACCCAGCCGCCATATATTTCTTCCCGGAAGGCGAACAATCTTATAAGGCAACTTCAATAAAGTCTGATTATATACAATATCCTGTACCGACTTATCTACATTATTATAAAATGCCTCATAATGATCATTGGCGTGAGTAAAACTATGGTTGTATTCGTCAATATAAGGATTCTGATCATAATATTTGGCATAAGTATCCATCTGTTTATCTTTAATCACGTGTTCTCCAACCATAAAAACACTGATCTTAATTTTTTCCTTTAAAATAATATCATTGATATTTTCACTTCCATTGAGCGGGCCATCATCAAATGTGAGATAGATATAGCATTTATTAGGTTGAGCGGGTATTTTTTGTGAATGCAAGGTATTGCTCAATAATAAAAATGTACTTGTAAAGTAAATAAATAGTTTATTCATACAAATTAGTTTTTTACAAAGATAATAAGGACCATGAAATGAAAAACAATAGATTCTTGCGTCTGTTTTTGTCATCAAATATCATAGACTTTTATGTATTAAGATTTCATGACAGACAACACAAATAAGCTTTAAGAGTTTAAAAATCAAACCATAAGACCATGTAAATCGGGTATTTTTATCAAAAAATCCTATTTTCCTATCTTTGCACTCGTAAAATACGATAACAATATCAATGAGTTTATTATATATCAACTGGGATGTAAATCCTGAAATCGTCAATATTTTAGGTGTTTCCGTTAAATACTACGGCCTGTTATTTCTTTCAGGGCTTGTTTTATGCTTTAATATTTTAAAAAGTATTTATAAAAAAGAAAATTTAAGTGTACAGGCGCATGATGCTCTATTTACCTATGCACTTATCGGAATATTAGCGGGTGCCAGATTAGGACATTGTATCTTTTATGATTTTGATTATTACTCCCAGCATCCACTAGAAATATTCTTGCCCATCCAGAGAGGACCGGATGGCGCTTATCACTTTACAGGTTTTGCAGGACTTGCAAGCCATGGAGGGGGAATTGGACTGATGATTATGCTTCTGATCTATGCCAGAAAGTTTAAGATCCCATTAATGACTGTTTTGGATGCCATTGCCATCGTACTTCCACTGGGAGGCGTTTTTATCAGGCTTGCTAATCTTATGAACTCGGAAATCATTGGAACTCCTACCAACGTTCCGTGGGCTTTTATATTCCGTCAGGTAGATCAACTTCCTAGACATCCTGCTCAGCTTTATGAGGCGATTTCTTATTTGATTATTTTCCTTCTTGTGTATCTTATTTACAAGAAAGATATCTTCAAAATCGGAAAAGGTTTTTACTTTGGAATCAGTATTCTATTAATCTTTATTATGAGAATTCTGATCGAATTTATAAAAGTAGATCAGGTAGAATTTGAACATGGAATGAGCTTAAATATGGGACAACTTTTAAGTATCCCTTTTGTTCTTCTTGGACTTTTCTTTATCATCAAGAGTGTAATGGAAAAAGGAAAGATGAAAACTTTATAGTTTTTCGAATTCTTTAATCAATAAAAAACTCACTGAAAATTACTTTCAGTGAGTTTATTTTTTTATAGTTTATGATTATCTTGTCGTATAACCACCATTGGCAAAAATCGTCTGCCCTGTGATCCACCAGCCATCAGTGACAAGGAACTCTACTAAAGGAGCAATATCTTTAATATTGGTAAGTCCTCCCAATGCAGATGCTGATTTGTGATAAGCTACCGCATCATCCGTTTCCTGACCATAGAAGAAAGGAGTATCCATAGGACCAGGTGCAACAGCGGTTACAGAAACACCTCTGCCTCCAAATTCTTTAGATGCAGCTCTGGTAAAATGTTCTACTGGTGCCTTTGCCCCTGCATAAGTAGAATATAATCCTGTATAAGCAGCCAATAATGAAGTAACAATTGTACAGATCTTACCATGATCATTTATTTTTTTACCCGCTTCCTGTAAAAAAAAGTAGGCTGATTTTGAATTGACATTGAACATGGTATCATATTCTTCTTCTGTAGTTTCTGAAAATGGCTTTTTCAGTACCATTCCTACAGTATTGATTGCAATATCCACTCCACCAAAACGGGAAATGGTTTCATCAAAAAACTTAGCAATATTATCTACTTTGGTAAGATCTCCTTGAAAGAGGAATGCATCTGCTCCCAACGCTTGAACTTCTGCAAGAGTTTTTTCACTTTCAGCTCTGGAGCTTTCACTATTATAGTGTATTGCCAGTTTTGCTCCTTTTGCAGCAAAATCTCTACTTAGTAATCCGCCAAGGTTTTTACCTCCTCCGGCTATTAAAACAACTTTTCCGTTTACATCTTGTGTTGACATTATTCTTATTTTTTAAAAGGTTAATGAAGCAAAGATGGATAATAAAAGTCATCTCAACATGGTGAATTTTTCGGAAATTCGTATAAACTTTGAGACAAGATTCCGTTTTGGGCTTAAAAGGCTCGTAAAATATTTAAATTTTATATAAACAAATATTTTTACAATATCATATTATCTACCAGACAGATAGACTTTGAATACAGTTTACCATATTAAACATATGTTTACTTTTTCCAGCTTAAGTGAATTTTAGGCACAGCATTTGATGGTCTCCCACCCGTATTAACAACACACCATTTCATTCTTAATATATTTTTTTAAATCCTCAGCTTACTGGGGATTTTTTGTAAAAAAATATCCAATACTTCTTTATTCTTCTGTATATAAGTGCATGCTGGCGAGTTTTTATAAAAACCATTTCTGATAATCAATCATTTAAAAACAGCTTTATTCATTTTATTATTGTATATTTGCATATTATTAACCAAAGTCACTACTTTGTTTTCTGTGACGACTTAGAATATACGTATTCAGTCTTTGCTTTTTGAGCAGCCATATTTTTAACTTTTATTCTTCTACCCAGAACAATACTTGTCGGAATTTTAAAGCTCTGTATGATTAGGAAACCCCACAACAGGAAACATCGACGGACTTTAAGGTCTAAGGCAGACCAGAGTGAACAATACAATTTATAGAAACTAAATACTAAAAATAATTTATGGCAGATTCTTTTTCTAAAAAGGAAAATTTCAAGAAAAAAATTCAAAAGCAAAAAGAAAAGGCGCTAAGACGCGAAGAACGTAAAACGAACAACAACAAAGGAGCGGAGGACGTATTCATGTATGTAGATGAATTCGGAAGGTTAACTTCTACTCCACCAGAACAAAGACAGGAAGTAAATCTTGATGATATTCAATTAGGAGCTGCTCCTATTATTGAGGAAGATCCAAGAAAAACAGGAATTGTTACTTTCCTTAGTGAAAAAGGATATGGTTTCATTACTGAAGATAACAGTAAAGAAAATATCTTCTTCCACAATAACAACTGTGTAGAACCGGTAAAGAAAGGAAACAAAGTTTCTTTTGAAAAGGAAAAATCTCCAAAAGGATTTTCTGCAGTTGAGATTCAGATTGTAAAATAAAGATACATTATCTTATACAAATAAAAGCCACCTTTTCAGGTGGCTTTCTTCATACATCGTAAAAATAAAAATGTCCGGTTTATAAAACCGACAAAATATTTCTTATAGAAAAGTTTAGCGCTATAATTTTAAGCACAAGCTTTTAAAGAGAAGGCCACTTTCGTGATGAAGTGACCTTCATTTACTCATCTTCCTTAATCCAACTTTCCTCCCAGCGCCTTGAATAACAGAACATTATTTCTGGTATTCTGATGCTGAAACTGCAATAGATCAAGTTCTGCTGTCAGCTTACTTTTCTGAGAGTTGATCAGTTCAAAATAATTGGCATATCCTGTCAGATACAGATCATTGGAAACCTCAACTCCGCGATCCAGAAAACCTACTTCTTCTGATTTTAACTTTAATACCCTTTCATAGATTCTGGTCTGTTTCAAAATAGATTGAAGCTCATTGAACGCGGTGGTAATACTCTTTTGATAATTTAGAAAAGCAATTTCCTGTTCTTTACTGGCTACTTTAAACTCATATTTCAGCTGACCTTTATTAAAAACAGGAACCATTAATCCACCTAACAACTGCCCAGCCAATGAGCTTGGCTTGAAAAGCGTTTCCACGGAAAAAGAATTCATCCCAATTCCAGCTCCTAGGTCAATCTTTGGATAGAAAGCAGCTCTTGCGGCTTTAGCATCTGCCTGTGAAGCTTCCAACACATAATAATTGGCAGCAACATCCGGTCTTGAATGAATAACAGCTTCTACATTAATAGTCTTGTTTAAAACATCCATATTAGTAGGCATAAGTATTTTACCACGCTTTACTTCTCCACCATAGCTTCCCGTTAAAGTTGTAATCGCTTGCTCAACGGTAACAATCTCTACTTTGATATGTTCAATCTCTGCCAGCCAGTTGTTATTCTGTGCTTTGAACTGCTGCACGGCAAGCTCTGTAGCTTTTCCCACTTCACGTTGTGCCAGAACAATTTCAAAGGCTCTCTGCTGAAGGTTATAGTTCTTCTGATAGATGGCAAGGCGGTTGTCTAAGGTCACCAATTGATAGTACAAATTGGCAATATCGGTGAAGAGCTCAACCTGAAGTAATCTCAACCCTTCTGTAGAAGCCAAATACTTCTTTTGGGCTGCAATTTTCTTATTTTTTAGTTTCCCCCAAGCATCAATTTCCCAGCTGCTTCTTGCTCCAAGCCAATAATTAGGGGTAAAATCACGGTTAATTTTCTGCTCATCCGTAATATTTGGAGAAAGATTCGTGTCATAGTTTCCTACTCCTTCCATGGTGTATTTTCCGTAACGGTTTCCGCTGGCTTCTGCTCCGACTTCAAGGGAAGGCAAAAGATCCATTTTCGAACGCTGCAGAAAGCTATTGGCAATCTCTACTCTTTGGTGCGCAATCTGAAAATCCGGATTAGCCTGTACTACTTTATCAAAAAGCTCCAATAAATGAATATCCGTAAAATAAGCTTTCAGATTAAGTTGCTGGAATTCTCCTGAACTGGAAGCTTTAGTTGGTATTTCCGGCAATGTCTGAGCTTTTTTGAGATCAGTTACCTTTGGAACAGCACATGATACTAAGCTTAAGGCAGCTACTCCAAACAATATATTTCTAGGATTTAATCTTTTCATCTTTCTTCTTATTTTCAAGTTTTGCAAAGAATATATACAGTCCCGGAATGACAACCAATCCGAAAATAGTTCCAATCAGCATTCCTCCTGCCGCTGCGGTACCGATAGAACGGTTACCAATGGCTCCGGCTCCTGATGCGATACACAACGGAATAAGTCCGGCTACAAAGGCAAAGGATGTCATCAGAATAGGTCTCAGACGTTGTCTTGCTCCTTCAATGGCTGCAGGAATAATGTCAAACCCTTGCTTGTTTCTGGCTACGGCAAATTCTACAATCAGAATAGCATTTTTAGCCAATAACCCGATCAGCATGACCAGAGCAACCTGTGCATAGATATTATTATCCAATCCTGCCAGTACCAATGCGATATAAGATCCGAAGATTCCCGTCGGAAGACTTAATAACACAGGCATTGGAAGAAGGAAACTCTCATATTGAGCTGCTAATAAAAGGTATACGAATAACAGACAGATCAGGAAAATATACACCGTTTGGTTTCCTGATAAAATTTCTTCTCTTGTCATTCCCGACCATTCAATGTCGAAACCTCTTGGAAGCACTTCTTTGGCTACACGCTCTACTGCGGCAATAGCATCTCCCGAGCTGTACCCTTCTGCGGGCTCTCCATTAATCATAGCTGACATATACATATTGTACCTTGTCAACACCTCCGGACCATACACTTTTTCAATGGTAATAAATGTTGAAAAAGGAACCATTTCTCCTTTATCATTTTTAAGGTATAAATTCAGGATACTTTCAGGAGTATCTCTGTGTTCCGGACTTGCCTGAACCATTACTTTATACATTTGGCTGAAACGGATAAAATTGGTTGCATAGTAAGATCCCAGCATGGTTTGTAATGTAGACATTGCATTGTCTACAGACACTCCTTTCTTCGCTGCCATATCATAATCCACATGAATCATATATTGTGGGAAAGTAGCATCAAAACTGGTAAAGTTATTCTGCAGTTCAGGAGCTTCATTCAATTTTTTAACAAAATCTTTGGTGATTTTATCAGTGTTTTCGATGGTACCGCCTGTTCTGTCAAGCATACGTAATTCAAAACCACTTGTATTTCCGAATCCAGGAACAGTAGGTGGAGCAAAAATTTCAATCTGGGCATCTGCAATTCCTTTTGTTTTTTCTGAAAGCTCGGTGATCAGGTCATTGACTGAAATGGATCTTTCTTTCCAGTCTTTAAGGTTAATCATGGCCATTCCGTAGGATGAACCTGCAATTTCCGTTACAATACTGTATCCAGCAAGAGTAGTTACATTCTCTACACCTTTTATCTTTTTGGCAATAACCGTGACTTCATCCAATACTTTTTCTGTTCTTTCTACGGTTGCTCCCTGTGGAGTGGTTACACTTACATATACCATTCCCTGATCTTCCATAGGAATAAATCCGGTTGGAAGGAACTTACTCGTTACAAAGGTTAATCCGATAAACAGGAACAGCAATCCAAAGTAACTGTAGTTCTGGTCGCGAATTTTGACAGAATACTTACATAACCATTAGTTAGTCTTTCAAAACCTGTATTGAAACTTTGAAAAGCCCGGTCAATGATGGTTTTCTTTTTATGATGATCATGAGGCTTTAAAATAATTGCACACAATGCCGGAGTAAGTGTCAATGCATTTACCCCTGAAATCACAATACTAATGGCCAACGTTAATGAAAACTGACGATAAAATACTCCTACAGGACCATCCAGGAATGCTACAGGAATAAATACGGCAGACATTACAATAGTAATAGCAACTACGGCACCTGCAATTTCCTTAGTAGCACTGATGGTTGCATCCATCGCATTCATCCCTTCTTCCATTTTTACATGGACGGCTTCAACGACGACAATTGCATTATCTACTACAATTCCAATTGCCAATACCAGCGCAAATAAAGTCAATAGATTTACGGAGAAATCCAGCATATTCATAAAGGCAAAAGTTCCTATTAATGCTACTGGAACTGCCAATACAGGAATCAACGTAGAGCGCCAGTCCTGAAGAAATATAAACACCACAATTCCTACTAGAATAAAAGCTTCGATAAGGGTTGTTAATACCGCGCTAATCGAGGCATCAAGAAATCTGGAAACATCATAGGCCATATTATATTCCATTCCTGGTGGGAATGAGGTTCCTTTTAATTCTTCCATTTTAGCCTTTACACTTTCAATTACTTCAGAAGCATTGGATCCAGGACGTTGCTTCATCATAATAGATGCAGAAGGTCTTCCGTCTGTTTTGGAAACCATTCCGTAGTTCATTGCCCCGAATTCTACCTTAGCAATATCCTTAAGCTTTAAAATCGTTCCATCTACATCGGATCTGATCGGAATTTCTTCATATTGTTTAGGCTCAAAAAATTTCCCTTTATATTTAATGACATACTGAAGCTGACTGGAAGTTTTTCCGGACGTTTCTCCTACTTTTCCAGGTGCTGCGGAAATATTTTGCTTTTGTAATGATGTAATCACTTCATCTGCTGAAATAGTATAGGCAGCCATCTTCTGCGGATCAAGCCACACTCTCATGGAGTATTCTTTCTGCCCCATGATTTCAGCACGTCCTACTCCATCAATACGTTTTAGTTCCTGAAGAACGTTAATATCCGTAAAGTTGTAGATGAACTGCTCATCCTGGCTTGGATCCGTACTCGTAATGTTAAGGTACATCAACATACTGTTCACCTCCTTTTCTGTAGTTACTCCGGCACGGATTACCTCTTCGGGAAGTTCATCAAGAATGGTTGTTACCCTGTTCTGAACGTTTACCGCCGCTACATCGGGATCTGTTCCCACTTCAAAGAAAACCTGGATCAGGGTAAGCCCGTCATTGGAAGTTACCGTTGACATATAGGTCATTCCCGGAACCCCATTAATAGCTCGTTCTAGCGGAAGTGCAACAGCATTAGCTGATACTTCGGCATTGGCTCCTGTATATTTTGCTGTTACCGTTACTGAAGGCGGTACAATATCCGGGAACTGGGTAATCGGCATCTTTAATAACGCCATAATTCCCAGCAATACAAATAATATAGAAATAACCAACGAAAGAACCTTTCGTCTTATAAACATCTCTACCATAATAAGTTGATTTAAAGATTATGAAAGGTTAAGACTTCTTTTTGATTTTAATAATATCACCATCCTTTAGGGACTGAGTACCTTCATAAATGATTAAATCTCCTCTTTTAAGACCATTTTCTACTATATAGGAATCCCTTAATGTAGTGGCGATCTTGATATTGGTCATTTTCACTTTATTCTGTTTATCCACTACAAAAACGTAGGTTTTATCCTGAATAGAGAATGTAGATTTTTGTGGAATAAGAATAGCATTATCCTGATTTTCGGAAATGATCAGTTTTCCTGAAGTACCATGCTTGATCAGATGGTCTGGGTTTGGGAAAAGTGCTTTATATCGGATAGATCCTGTCGTTCTGTCAATTTCACCTTCTGCTGTTTTTAATGCTCCATTAAATTGATAATTAACACCATTAGGTAGTGTTAATTCAATTTTCTGATGTTGCCCTAGTTTATCATTAGCGAGAAGTTCAAAATAAAGGTTTTCCGGGATTGAAAAGTAGGCATACACCTCATTAAGCTGGGATAATGTTGTTAATAAAGTTCCATTTTCTACTAAACTCCCGTCTTTAAGAGGAATCACATCAATAACTCCATCGAATGGGGCTGTAATTCTTGTAAAACTGATCTTCTGAAGTACGGTTCTTTTTTCAGCATCGGCAAAAGCATGTTTAGCCTGAGCGGATGAAAGCTTTGCCTTTACCATTTCCAACTCGTTATTGGCTACAAACTTTTTAGCATGAAGGCTCTGGATCTGCTTTAATTCTACTTCAGCAATACGAACATCTGCCTGAGTTTGTTTCAAGGCTGCATTAGCCTTTAAAAGCTCCATTTGTAGCTCAGCATCATTGATCTTGAATAAAGGTTGCCCCTGATGAACAAATTGTCCTTCATTGACATAAATGTGTTGAATAATTCCACCGATTCGGGAACGCATCTCCACATTTTTCTTAGCTTGAATATCCGTCACAAACTGATTGCTGACCAGAGTATCTTTTTCTTTGATTTCCAGTACAGGAACTTCTTTTTCTTTTTGATCGTTCTTTTTCGTGTCTTTACTGCATGACACTGCGAATAATATTGCAAAGCTGCAAATTATTACATTTTTAAAATACATTTTTGAATGTTTAAGTTATAAAATTTTCGTTAAAATAAATTGAAATTCAATACCTTAAACTAGTACAACTGGAGGAGATGGAGAAAGGACTTAACTCCACAAATAGTAGAAACGGCAATATCAGGAAGTACAATTTTCGGAGCAATTTTTAAAATTGCTGAAAAGTCCCCAACTGCCTGATCGTTTTTACGTCCTGAATGTTTTACAATTTTAGAAGCAGCAGGCAATGCATGCGTATTCATATCTGCTTCTTCATAAACATCCAGAAGATGAATATTATTTACATGGGGAAGATGAGGTATATTCTGTAATGAATTTTCTACCCAATTCGAATTGAAAAGGGTAAAAACTAATAGGATATAGAAATAGAAAAACGACCTCAGACCTGTCATGTCAATAGAATACTTAGTTTTTCAGTAAAAACGATAGTTCTGCAAAAATAGGAATTTTTGATGGAGTTCCTGCCCATAAACTGTTAAAAAAACTTAAATAATACTGATGAAATCTCATTTTTTTGATGATGACATAGGGTATTGTAAACAATATCATTGTATTAAAAACAGTAATTGATGAGGTATTGGGACATCATATTAATATCGTGTCCGAATAGGAAAGAGTAAAGTGAAGATTCTTTAAAACAATTAATGAGATTCTTCATTCGTCAGAACGACAAACGACATACAATAAGTAAATTTTTTAAAATAACTTAGTGAGCACTCTGAAACGATAATCAAAGATGTATTCCAGTTTCTTTTTTACGAATAATGAATGAGCTATTTCACCTAAGAAACCCAAAGGAAGTTCATAATCTATAGTATCTTTCATCAATACACCTTCTTCATTAGGAATAAATTCATGATGATGGTTCCATAATTTGTAAGGCCCTTTTCTTTGAAAATCGATAAAGCTTTTCTGAAAATCGACATGGGTAATTTCGGTCTGCCATTTCATTTTAATCCCTAATAGCGGGGAAACATAATAATCAATGAGCATTCCTTCATATATTTCATCATCTTCCATTTCTGTTAATACCGTAAACCCCATATCCTTCGGCGTAATTTCGGAAAGATTATTGGCTGAGGAAAAAAACTTCCACGCCGTTTCTATGTCACAGTTTAGTTGTTGCTCTCTGAAAAGCTTATGTTTCATCTTACTTCTTTTTAATTATATCCCACATCAGAACAGGCTTTATTGAAATTTCTTCTCTTTATTACAAAAAAACAAAAAAATAGGTTTCATGCTTATTTATAATGATGGAAAATTCCAAAATCAGAAGGTGTCCAAAGTGCAGCCTTTTGCCCTGCAGCCTTCAATGCATTATTTGTCCAGGTATTGCAGGTATAAAGGAAGCTGTATGTTCCTTTTGCATCATAAAATGCATCATTATCACCATATACTGCATTGGTAGGAATCAGCATGAACTTTCCGTTCTGATCTCTGTCGAATTTATCTTCTACAAATTTAACTAAACTAAGGTACTGGCTTCTGCTGATCATCATCATTTTGCAGTCTTCCCCTTCTTTCATTGCATAATAATAGGTAGTATGCATTGCTGAATCACTTAGCCAGAATGCGGCTTTTATTGCTGTTGAAAACTTCAGGTCAGCCCAAGTTGGAGTATCCAGATAAAAGCCTTTATCTCCCCATCCTATTCCGATATATTGATAATCTGTTTTCTTGGATTTTGTATCTGCAAAAGGAATCATAAGGCTCCAGTCTTTCAGGTCATTTTTTACTGGCATTACAATATCTGTGTGAACTCCATTGGTATAAATATAGATTGGGATGTCTTTCTTTTCGCCATCATCTTTGGCAGAGACCGGAATAAAAGGGATCAGCAATCCCAGAAGAACATATATAATTACAATTCCCAGAATAACTCCTACAATTTTCAACACGTATATTAATATGGTTTTCACAGTCATGTTTTTTGAATAAAATTTAATATATAGTTTTTCGTAAAAGTATTTGTTTTAATCGAAAAAAACGCTATATTTAGTTACGAAATATTCACAAATATGCGTAAAAATACCAAGTCACAAAAAAGATTTAAAGTAAGAGTAAAAACTGCTCCAAAAAGAGTACAAAAAAAACGTTGATTTTCGGTGAGACTTTAATCTCATGAAAATCAATTTTTCTTTTTAGGAAAGGGTTTTTAGACAACTTATCCAGTTAAATCAAAACCTCTTTAGTGTGGAAAACCTAAGGAATGGTCGATTATCAGCTCTTGTTTGGAACTTTAAAAATTTCCAACGTAGGAATCGTCACCAAATATTTCAGCAAAAATTAATCTGAAGATTGTTGTAAGAATTCAATATTTCTCTTCAGACCTGCAAATTTGGTTCTTTTTACGGGAGATTTTCTAAAGATCTCGGAAAAAATTTCCTGGGTAAGCTCTTTCCATTCTCCTTTTTTGAAGTTCTTTAGCGCTTCATTAGGCTTGAATCGGCTCTGCTGATGGGGTGCCGCAAAACGGTTCCAAGGGCAGACATCCTGGCATATATCACATCCAAACATCCAGTCTTCCATTTTATTTTTGAAATGATCCGGAATTTCATTTTTAAGTTCTATCGTGGCATAAGAAATGCAACGGCTTCCATCAATGATCTTTTCCGAAACAATAGCGTCTGTAGGACATGCATCAATGCATTTTCTACAGGTTCCGCAATGATCTGTTGTTTCATGATCCGCTATAAGTTCCAGATCGCAGATAATTTCTGCCAGAAAATAAAAGGATCCGTTTTGTTTGGTAATCAGATTAGCGTTCTTCCCTACCCAACCGATTCCTGATTTTCGAGCCCAGCTTCTTTCCAATACAGGTGCAGAATCTACAAAGACCCTGAATTCAAACTCTCCTATTTCTTCCTGTAATTCTGCAACCAACTCTCGGAGAATCTCTTTGATCACTTCATGGTAATCTTCGGCATAGGCATATTTTGAGATTTTAAAATTCTCCAGAATGGAAATTTTCTCTTCGGGGAAATAGTTATAAGAAAGTGAAATAACAGATTTAGAACCTTCTACCAGTAATCTTGGATCGAGTCTTTTATCAAAATGGTTCTCCATGTATTTCATTTCCCCATGGGAATTATTTTTCAACCATTTTTCAAGGTGTGCAGCATCTTCCTCCAAAAAGTCTGCTTTAGATATCCCACAACTCTGAAACCCAAAGCTTTTAGCCTTAGACTTTATCAATTCGGAATATTTTTCAGCACCAGCGTTCATTAATTTCACAGTGCAAAATTAAGATTATTTTATCAATCTTCCGATGAGTAGGTCTGTTTCATGTTCAAGTTTAAAACCGTTTATTTTCTGAAAATTTATGCTTCCATTAAGATTTTTTTCAAAAAAAAATTACGTAATTTCGTCTATAATTTAATGTTTAAAACAAACAACTATGTCTTTAATAGAAGTAATACAATCTGGAAACTATGAATTGATCGACGTTCGTGAGCCAATGGAGCTTGAAATGGACGGAAATATAGATGGTGCCAAAAATATTCCACTGGGTGAAGTAGAAGACAGACAGGATGAGATCCTTTCTATCGAAAAACCGGTTATTTTATTCTGCAGAAGTGGAAACAGAAGCGGAAAAGCATTGGAATACCTTAACACTCAAGGATTAAAGAACGGTTATAACGGCGGAGGCTGGGCTGAGCTAAAAGCTGTTCTAGAAGCAAACAGAGGAACTTTTTAAAAGTTCCTTTTTTTATATCCTATCACCATGAATATTAAAGATCAATTTGAGCAACTTTGTTTACCTTTTACCAAAGATCAGAGTTTAATTAACAACCTATGGAAGGAGATTGATACAAAATATACTGAAAAAGGCAGGCATTATCACAATCTTTTTCATCTTGAAAATATGTTCAGGGAACTTGAACTTATCAAAGATAAAATTTCTGATTTTACAGCCGTTTCTTTTTCCATCTTCTATCATGATATTGTTTATAATGCAAGTTCTAAATCTAATGAAGAAAAAAGTGCTTTAAAGGCTAAAGAAAAACTTTCTGAACTTGGTTTCCCTCAAAATCGTATAGAACATATTTATAAACAGATTCTGGCGACCCAATATCATCAAAAATCTAAAGATGAAGACACCAATTATCTTTTGGATGCTGACCTATCCATTCTTGGGAAAGACCTTGAAACTTATCTTACTTATACAAGAATGATTAGAAAAGAATATTCCATTTATCCTGATCTTCTTTATAAACCTGGCAGAAAAAAAGTTCTTAAGCATTTTCTGGAACTCGACAGTATCTTTAAGACTGAATATTTTAAAGAAAAGTATGAAATGCAAGCCAGAGCCAATATTGCGGCTGAAATTCAATTGCTATAATTAAAAAACAAAAAGAGATGCAAAATTGCATCTCTTCACACATTCACATCAAACAAACCTTTAATGATTTATACCATTACTTTCGCTAAACCTATTTTTCAAAAATAACAATTTACATATCTCTAATAGGTGAAATTCATTGTGGATTTATTGTAATTTCAGGCTAGAATAAAGGCTTTGTGTATAGATTAATGTCATTCATGAGTTTCAACAAATCATCTATACTTTGTTTTCCTTAATGTTATATTCTTAGGAAAATAATTGACCTTCTGCTTTTTCCTACTTAAATGCTTTTCAAGTGTACTGACTGATAATTGCATACATATTGTACAAAAAAAAGCATCCTCATTTCAAATAGGATGCTTTACTTTTTATTTTACAGTTTATTGATAAACTCTGAAACTTTTCCAAGAATTAAATCCGGAGATTCTTTATGTGGAGTATGTCCAATTCCCGGAATGATATATTTTTCTGCAGTGCCACTTACCTGGGTTACCGTTTTATCTACCTGATCCAAAGTACCGTATTCATCAGCCTCTCCCTGAATAAACAAAAGGGGACAAATTATATCTTTCAAAAGATACTCGATGTTCCAGGTTCTGTAATCATCGCGAGTCCAGGTTTCTGTCCAGGCTTTGAATAAGGTTTCCACCTTATCTCCATGGTATTTGTGAAGACGTTCCGGCAGATTGGTAGTTTTGTAAGCTTCCCAGGCATCATAAACACCTTTTAAAGTGACTTCTTCAACAAAGATATGTCCAGCTTCACAAATGACCGCTTCCACCTTTTCAGGATATTTTGCAGCTGTAATTAAAGCAATTGTTCCTCCATCACTGTGTCCGAATAAAATTGAATTGTCAATATTGAGCTCTTCTAACAACTCGTTTAGCAGATCTGCTTCCAATTCCATGTAATGTACAGGCCTTACATGGGTAGGCATCGGATAAGATTTTCCATAGCCTAAGCGGTCATAAACAAGGACATTATATTGAGTTTCTTCTGCAAGCTTAGCAGGCAAGTCCCTCCAAAGCTGTACAGATCCCAGCGAGTCATGTAAAAAGACAATAGTTGGTTTATTTTCGAATGAATTGTAATATTCTGTATATAGTTTTTTTCCTTTTACATCGATGATTCTACTCTCCATTAATTCAAATTATCATATTATATTCCTGCTTGTTAGAAAGAAGGCATTTTAATGTCTTCAAATTCGCTTAAAAGATGATTGAAAACAGTTTCCACCGGAAGGATATCATCAATCAAAGCTGAAACCTGCCCTATTTCAAGTTCACCGTCTTCCATATCACCTTCAAACATTCCACGCTTCGCTCTCGCTCTTCCTAATGATTCAATTAGTGCTTCTTTATTTCTTCCCGCATGGTAGATATCTTCAAGTTCATTGAAGAATTTATTTTTAACCATTCTTACAGGAGCCAATTCTTTAAGTGTCAAATGAGTATCTCCTTCCTGAAGTTCTGTAATTTTCTTTTTCCAGTTCTCATGAGCGCTTGCTTCTGTAGTAGCAGCAAAACGCGATCCGATTTGTACTCCATCAGCTCCAAGAATCATTGCGGCTTTCATCTGGGAACCTAAAGCAATTCCTCCAGCTGCAATTAATGGTTTTGAAATATGTTTTTTTACGTTGGGGATAAGACAGAATGTGGTAGTTTCATCTCTTCCGTTATGCCCTCCTGCTTCAAAGCCTTCAGCTACTATCGCATCCACTCCTGCATCTTCACATTTTACGGCAAATTTGGTAGAAGAAACTACGTGAGCTACTTTGATCCCTTCTTTTTGTAGAGTTTCTGTATAAGTTTTCGGATTTCCTGCTGATGTAAACACAATTTTCACACCTTCCTCCATAATGATCTGGATGATTTCTTCAATATTAGGATATAACATAGGAACATTTACCCCAAAAGGTTTATCCGTAGCTTGTTTGCACTTCTGTATGTTTTCTCTGAGAATGTCAGGATACATGCTTCCTGCTCCTATTAATCCTAATCCTCCACAGTTGGAAACTGCAGATGCTAGCCTCCATCCGGAATGCCAGATCATCCCAGCCTGGATAATCGGATATTTAATATTAAATAATTCTGAAATTCTATTTTGGTTGGCCTGCATATCATGCAGTTTTTTAGCCGCGTTGAAATCTATAAAATTGCCCATGCTGTAAAAATACTAAAAACAAAGCTTGCCAAGCCCTCTATCCCTTAAAAAACATTGACAAAGGCTACTTAAATAGTATTATTTCTTATACTGTTCTAAAGCATTATCTATAATAAAGCTGATGTTTAAAAAATTCTGAATCAATTCATGTGTATTTTCCAATATATGATCTGGTTTCAAATCAACCCAGCCTTGCATTAATGTCAAAGGGCCATATTGAATATTTACATTAGGCCAATCTTTTTGATACTCCATAAATTCATTTCTAAAATCTTGTGCAAATTTTCTACTTGATAATCTGTAGTTTTTCAATTCCCTAAGCTTTAGAGCATGGATGTTATAATACATTCTTTCCTCCCGAATCGTAGTATCATTTACCCATATAGAAAAGAAAATCCGGCCTACAGCATCTAACGGTGAATTCACATCTGAAGACCATTCCGGTTTATAAACTTTAAGAGCAACCGAGTCCAGAATAGTCATAACAGATAATTTCAATCCATTATTTTCAAGTTTCTTCACGAGATCTTCTGTGATTGCTGAGTGAAATTCATTCAAATAAAAATCGTAATCCATCCTGATGGTTTTTGTAAAGGTATCAAATAATTTCATCCCAA